>JBIOXM010000110.1:0-7966 GCA_044869655.1 Nitrososphaeraceae archaeon
TGGTTCTGCAGCAGGAGCCAAGGGTGGGGCTGCTCGCCCATTAAAGGGGAACGTGAGCTGGGTTTAGACCGTCGTGAGACAGGTCGGTCTCTGCCTGACAGGGGCGTGGTTGTCTGAGGGGAAGTTGTCCTTAGTACGAGAGGAACAGGGCAACGCAGCCTCTGGTTTATCAGCTGTCCGACAGGGCACGCTGAGCAGCTAAGCTGTTTTGGATAACTCCTGAAAGCATCTAAGGAGGAAGCCATTCTCGAGAAAAGACAGCCTTCCGTAAGGAGAAGGGTAGCTATAGAAGATAGCATTGATGGAATGGAGGTGTACGCATCAAGCTTCGGCGAGATGTTCAGCCTGCCATTACCAACAACCCAAGGCACCTGATATAATACTCTTTAATCTTGGTTAGTATACGTAAAGGTTTAGAGTACTATTGGATAATGCGATCCTATACACGATGAATTTTTTTATTATATAATTATAAATCTATTTTTATAAAACGACAATTATACCTCTTTCTTTTTTCAATTTTCTTATTTATCTTATGATTTTTAATAGAAATTTGACAGTATTCTGTAAAGTGTTTGAGTTGCTAAAGTTCCCTCCCTATAGTCACTATTCTTAATTGCCACCTCTACCATGTCTATTCCAATCAGTATTGTATTATTTTTATTAATAGATTTTAGTATTTCTATGATCTGAAATGGATTTAATCCAAAGGGTTCAGGTGTGCCTGTGCAAGGTACATAACAAATATCATATACATCAATATCAAATGTTATGTATATCTTTCTATTCTTTGTAAGTTCTCTTAATTTTCTTGTGACTCCTTTAAGGTTTTTATTAATATCCCAACCTGTAAAAGTATAAACTCCATTATTATTAGCAATATCATTTTCTTCTTTATCACTTTGTCGGATTCCAATTTGAATAATATTATCGCCTTTGATATGACCTTCATCAATGAGATGAAAAAATGGTGTTGTATGACACATTTTCTTTCCCTCATAAATTGGTTTCATATCTCGGTGTGCATCAAAATGAATTATTATAGGATTCTCGTTAGCAATTGATTTTATACTAAAGTATGATAATGTATGTTCTCCTCCTAATAATATTGGAACTTTTTTTTCTTGTCTTATTAATGAATTTATTTGGTTTATCTTGGAGATTCTTTTCAAGTTATTCTCTAAAAATATTTCATGTTTATCATTTACTCGAGAATTTACTAGTGTTAGGTCACCTATATCATATATTCTAATTTTTTTAAAAATTTCTTTGTTTTCATATAATAAAAATGATTCTATCTGTTTTGCAGATGTTATTCTAATTGCTTTTGGCCCATAAAAAGTACCTTTACCAAAAGTGGTAGTAATGTCCAAAGGAATTCCATATAAAATTGCATCAGAATCTTGAAATGTTATTTTAGTTGGAAAATCTCCAAAACTACATTTCGAATTAGTTTTTTCGGGGACGACAAAAAATTGTTCTAAGGTTTCTAAAGTATTCAATTTAATTAATTTATAAAATTACAAATTAAATTGTTTCTAGATTGTTATTCATTAGTATTTTCCTATTTATTAGACCAAAATAGTTCATCTAAATTAGCTTGTCTATCTTTTCCTAATATTGATTTGAAGTTATAGTTTAATGCAGATAATAGTTGATCAAAAGTTGATTCCATAGTTTCAAGATATTTCTCTGTATCTACCTCATTAATATTTTTAAGCAAATCGACAGGTTTTACCCCATCATTAGTTTTTGTTTTTACATAAGAGATTATGTCTCCTGCTTTTATCTCTCTTCCTGAATGATGTAGTAACATTGCAGCCTTTATATGTTGGGGTAGACCCTTGTATGTTATGAAATCAATACTTTTTCCATCTATTGATTTTACCTTCGAATTATTTGTCTTTTCTCCATATCGATCAGGGGATTTGTTAACCATAACGTTAAAACTCAATTCGGAAGGATGAATTTTACCTGTCTCTAAATCATTAGCATAACTCTTTATTATTTTTTTGATTTTTTCCTTTGCTTTTTGGAAATCATTTTCAGAATTTACTTCTTTTAGTATTTCCAGAATTTTGTAAAATGCTTTTCTTATGAACGGTGGTGTATGTGATTTCTTGCCAGTTAATCCCTTTACATCTACAGTTCCATCTCCAAGTACTCCAAGATAATTCTTCTTTAAATCACTGAAAACAACATATCTGTATGTTTTGTCTATTTCCAAGTCTACCTCTAACTGACTCCGTGCCCATTCTGAAATCTCTTTTACTTTCTCAGGAGATGGATTTTTTAAAAATAAAGAGTCTGTGTCACCATATATTACTTCAATACCAATTTGTTTACATTTTTCTATTGTTCGTGTTGTTGTTACCCTTCCTATTGCTGCAGTAGCGTCCGCAACTGGAAGACAATAGAGTGGAAATATTTCTGCTCCCATAACACCATAACTCGCGTTTAATATTACCTTTATAGCCTGACTAATTACTTCGTAAAGCTGACGATTATCTATACTTGTTGTTTTATCTTTTGAAAGTTGTTTATAGTATCTTACTCTCAAATCTCTGAGGGATCCAATGAGAAGAGATGTTAAT
Organism: Nitrososphaeraceae archaeon; assembly: GCA_044869655.1. Taxonomy (GTDB): domain Archaea; phylum Thermoproteota; class Nitrososphaeria; order Nitrososphaerales; family Nitrososphaeraceae; genus TH1177. The sequence goes on from JBIOXM010000110.1 coordinate 2,595, forward strand.
CCTCTTTTTCTTTTACATATCCAATGAGTAGTTTCAGGAATTTGTTGTTTTGGATCATTTTTGCAGGATAGATGTGGACAATTGACAGTTTCATAAGAGAGATTATGAACTTTTATAATACTTGGATAAAGTGATGCAAAATCTACAACTACAACATTAAAATGTATTCCTAGCTTCGGTTCTACCACAAGACCACCGCGATATTTTTTTTCTTTGATTATTGCCGTAGTAGATGATACTCCCTTAGATATGAGCTCATCTCTCCTAGGTATGAGAGAATTATTTTGTCTATGCTCAAAATATAACATACCTCTTATCCATTGATTTACTCCAAATCTTGAAACATCATCAATGGGTAAATGGGATATTCGAGAAATTACTATTAACAGTTTCATTAATAGATTGTCGTTAAACGTAGAAAGTCCTAATGTGAGATCAGCATCTTTTAAACAATACTCTGCCAATATGTTCCTAGGAATGTCAGATATGTCTCCTTCAAATTCTATTTTATGATCATTAAGTAAGGCTTCGGAAATAGCATTTAATGTATATTCAGCATATTTATGGTTAAACGCATAAATCTGTACGGATCTATTTTGGAAAGTTCTAAAAAGATCAATATGAATTCCATGTTTAAGACTGACTGGTTCTGCCTGCATCCCTCTTTTTATAAAGGTCTCTCTTTTCACAATAAATGGAATATTATCTTTTTTTATAATTTCCTTTTTTACTGGGTCTATTCTTGTGTCCTGGGCCCTCATATATAAATATGGAAGATCAAAGTCGTCTCCATTGAATGTTAGAATAAGAGGATATTGTTTAATATCTTTGAATGCTGCTAAGATTAACTCTTTTTCAGTTTGGACTACTTCTGCTTCGGAAATAAATGCGTTTTTTTCATTCGACCCATTATTTAATACATAGACTTTTCTGAAACCGTCACTCCCTGCTAATCCTATAGCAGTAATCTTTTTATCATGGTCACGTGGATGAGGAATTCTTCCTTCTTCAGATTCTACTTCAATATCTATTGCAATTCTTTTTATATTAGGAATTGGTTGATTTAGCAGATTCACCCACTGAGAGATATAAGAATTGTAGTTCGTTGTTTTTGTATCCAGTAAAGGCACACTATTGTTATCAATTAATTCATAAAGTTTACCGCTTATTTGAGGATCAATTTTATATTTATATTGATAAATACCATCTTTTTTTCTATAATAATAAGTGCCAGGAATAAGTGCATTATCATATAGATAATTTTCATGATATTTTATATCAGCTTCCCACGCAGTTATTTTTTCTCTTATACTATTGTCCGTTCCTCCTATCGATAAAGGATCTGGAGCAATAATTTTTATTACATCAATTTCCTTATCAGAAATCAAATCCATCTTTTTATTCTGAAGTATGTTATACTTTGGTTCTTTTTTTATAATTTCTTCTGCTTTTTCTTTATATTCTATTTTAGTATAACAATATGGTTTATGATTAGTTCTATCTTTCCAGAAATATATTACTTCTAAGTCAGGATCATAAAATTTTAATAAAACTTTTTGATCTTCTCCGGAATAAATAGCAGATAGTAATATAAGATTTTTATTTTCTGGTAAATCTAATATATTACTCCGTGATTTATTGTTTTCGTCTTTAATAAAATATTCTTGAGTCACTATCTCTACTTTATTTATATTCTATTAAATTTAATCTTTTCAAATAATATTTCCAAATATCATCTAGTATTAAAAATGTTAAACTTTTTTTTTAACAATTTTAGTTTGAACAAGAAAAATACCTAATAAATATAATAAAATCATAGGTCCAGCAATTAACCACATTGTAACACCACTGCCATCAGGCGTAATTATAGCTCCAAAAACAACGATTATAATTATGGAATAACGGAAATTTTTTCTCCAAAAGTTATAATCTATTATGTTTGATAAGGATATGATATACATTAGCAGTGGAAGTTCAAAGGAAATTCCAAAGCCAATTAAAAATTGTAGGACAAAAGTTATAAAATCATTGATATTTAAAAATGTCTCTACTCCTATTGCTTCGCCATATTTGTATAAGAAATCAAGAGTAAAGGGAATTACAAGTAAATATGAAAATATTATACCTATTATAAATAATCCTAGAGTAGGAATTAACATTTTTAATAAGCTGATTCTCTTTTTTTCCTTTTCTTCCATTGCAGGTAAAATAAATTGGTACATTTCTTTAATTAGTAGAGGTATTGAAATAATAATACCTATTAGTCCGGCTACATATATTTGTGCAAAGAAAGCTTGACCTGGAGCAGTCTGAATAAGTTGAACTCCTTCAGGAAGTAAAGAATCTTTCATAAAAGAGGTAAGTTGTATAGCGATATTGTTAAAAGGGTTTGGGTCAATAAATGGAATATAAAAAGTATTTGAAACATTACCTAAGTTTACATTTATTGGATAAACCTTGAAGCCGAATGTAACACAAAATACAATGATTATTAAGATGATAATAGTCACTCTCAATATCCTAGATCGCATTTCAGAAAAATGATCTCGTAAAGACATTTCAGTGGGCAATTGTTTAAAGTTCTCAATAGTGAAATATATTTTATCTCTATTTAAATAAATTGAATATTGTATATTAATGAAATAGATGATATTGTTGATGTTATTTGATAATTTTTTTTTTGTAATATATTATTTAAATTAAATTATCAATTTGGATAATTAGTTATGACTCTATTTAATAAATAATACAATCAGTATCATTTCAGTATAACAAATATGTCGATACAAGAATTTCTTCTTCCTGATGAAAATATTAGATTCCATAGCAAAACAAGTGTGAAATATGGTGAAAAAAAATATAATGTTTTGATTACTGATATTCGAATAATACTTTATGCACAGAGGGGACATATTTTAAAAACTGATGATGTTATTAGCGAACGGTTAGAAAAGTTAAGGGAAATAAAATATTGTGAAAAGGGATTAGTATTTAGAAGTGCAAAAATCTCAATTCAGTCGAGTATAAATCTTGATATAGTTGGTTCTTGCACAGAATTAAAACAATTATTTAATAATTTACAGGTTATTGTTCATTGATATATAGTATAAATTTAACTTATTCATTCATTTGTTCTACAAAGGGGAAATAAATTCTAACGCCTTAGTAGTACACTATTTGACATAGAATAGATTAGTTTTATCTCTTATATTATATTAATATTTGATTATTACTCATTTTCAATATATTTAATAATACTATTTGCTTAATAGCTATATTGTTAAATAAATAATTATTTTTTATATAGATTCGATAAGATATAAAATTAAATATCATTTTATTTTTGCATTACTTTAATAAGAGATTTATTTATATTGTCAGATCAGCACTATTTATAAGAAAATGTATTTTGATAATAATTATCCTAAATGGTCTTAGAATTTACAGGAGAAATAACTGATCCTATACATAGGTATATTCGTATTACAGATTTAGAAAAAAAATTAATTGATACTGAAGCTTTTCAACGATTAAGAAAAATAAGACAGCTGGCAGGTGCTCACTTAGTATATCCAAGTGCTCAGCATACCCGTTTCGAACATTCTTTAGGAGTTATGCATTTAGCAGGACTAGCAGCAGAGACTCTCCTAGATAAAGGATATATCACGTATAAAGAGGATGTAGAAAGCTTACGAATAGCGGCCTTATTACATGATATCGGTCATGGGCCTTTTTCTCACCTTTTTGAAGAAGTTCTCAGTGGGAATGCCTCAAAGAAAATCAATCATGAAATAATAGGCAGAAAAATAATAAAAGAAACAATCATCCTTGATATTTTGGAGAAATATGGATATGATGGTGATTATGTCTGTAATCTTTCTTTTGGAGAATCTCAAAAAATGTTTTATAATGAAATCATAGCAGGAAGCCTATCAGCAGATATAATGGATTATTTGCCTAGAGATAGTTTCTTTACGGGGGCAGAATATGGAAAAATTGATTATTACCGGTTAATTAGTTCCTTTGAAGTTCTTTCAAACGGTCACTTAGGGATAAATAAATCTGCAATTAATTCTCTCGAATCAATGTTAATCTCTAGGTATCAAATGTTCAAAGCTGTATATTTTCATAAAACGGTTAGGGCAGGTGAAGTAATGTTATTGCATTCTCTTATCAGTGCAAATAAACAACTCAATTTTTCAAATTTTTGTATTGAAGATTATTTAGCCTATACCGATGAAAAAACTATAGACATTATTTGCTCTTTAAACGGTAATAAATTTGCTTCTGATTTGGCTATGGATTATAAAAAAAGAAAACTATTGAAATGTGTTTATGAAAAATTTTTACAAAACAAACATAATGCCTTTAATAAAGAGTTGGCAGGTACAACAATTAGAGAATTTTTGGAAGGGGTAACTGAATATTTGGATATTGATGAACGCTTTATATTTATTGATATCTCACGAGCTCCTTCAATGCCGCTTACGCCGTCCAAGGAAGAATTAAATTCCATAATGTTAGTTGATAAGAATTTAGAATTCGAAACGCCTACATCTGATATTCCACTGATTGATTCAATAACAGGTTTTTTAGATATGATTCGTATTTATACACCTGAACGAAATCGAGAAAAGCTAGAAAAAGCGTTACGGAATATTAATCTTTAAAAGGGATGGAATAGATTTGGAGTATTCACAAAAGAAACGAATAGTAATAAAATTGAGTGGAAGTGTTTTTAATCTGTCTGATAACCATGACCAATACAGTAATAACTATTACAATAGTTTCAAACAATATAGCGATATTTTAACAAGTCTCACACCTAATGTACAATTAATAATTATTACTGGAGGCGGAAGTATAGCAAGACTATATATCAATTTCGCAAGAAAATTAGGACTCGATGAGGCAAGTCTAGATTTGCTTGGGATATCTATATCAAGAGTAAATGCAAAATTGCTTATTGCATCTTTGGGTCATTATGCTTATCCAGAAGTTCCCATATCGTTAGATGATGTTGGTAGGTTTGTAGAAAGTAATAAAATAATTGTTTCAGGAGGATTACATCCTGGCCAAAGTACAAATGCTACCTCCGCCCTAATTGCAGAAAAGACAAGAGCGAGTGAATTTATCAATGCGACTGACGTCAACGGAATTTATGATTCTGATCCGAGGAAAAATAAAAATGCACAATTATTTGCAAAAATCGAATTAAGCAAACTACTACATATACTTTTAAAAGAAAGTTCAATGGCTGGTGAATATGATTTACTGGATATAGTAGCTTTAAAAGTAATAGAAAGATCTAAAATTAGAACAAAAGTAATTCTCTCCAATCCTAAAAATATATCTAATGCCATACTAGGAAG
>JBIOXM010000111.1:0-5183 GCA_044869655.1 Nitrososphaeraceae archaeon
ATAATTTCGTAGAATAAGTGTATCCTTTCTTCCTCTAAAATACAGGTTAGCTCGTAGTACTGATCCGCTCATATATATTCTGACTTCCATTAATAAAAGATCTTGCATTACAGCTATTTCTTCAACTAGATTGTAGATTGTAGGGATGGTATTCTTGTCTCCTTCTCTAAACCTAAGTATATGTTTTGCAACTTCACCTGAAAATGCATTAATAGGAAATTCTTTTCCCTCTATTGATTTCAAAATTAAAAAACCTTCCAATCCCAAATGATCGGCGTAACCAATATTACTAATTTCTACTGGAATGTATTCATCATTTGATGAAAAAATGTCATTCATTCTATTTATACTAGGATAAACTACGAGATAAATTTTTCATATAATAATAAAATTTATTTTTGGTATTGTAGTTTAGTATAGTAATTCATAACAATGACAATAAATGTGAATATTTTAATGAATAAAGGCCTAAGAATAATAATCTTTAGTATTTCATCATTAATATTTTCTTATGTTTTTTATTCAAAATTTACTAATCCAAACTTTAATGATATAATCATGTTTACTCCTGCCTTATTTAATATATCAATAGGAATACTAATAATAACATTTATTTCATCAATAGCTATTTGTTTCGGTTTGTGGAATCTTTATGTTTCAAAGGAATTAGCAAAAAAAAATTTAAAATATTTTATTTCCTTACCATTTAAAGAAAAAAAATATATTTTAATAATTATATTATCTGGAATTTTGTATGGTATTATTTTTAGTTTTTTTTCTCAGATATTTGTCTTTACTGAAAATGGATCAAATATTGTAGAAAATAGCAAATTTAATCCCTCAATAAAAATAATTCCATGTTGTAACTCAATAGGGTATGTACCTATAACATATGTCTATTTAGCTGATTATTTTTTTATCTTTCTAATTCCAATAAATATAGTATTAGTATTAATTGTTTCTTTCTTGGTAGGCTTTAATATATCATTAAATACTTTTATGATAAAAAGATTAAAAGATAATAATCAATCAAGAGTTATAGGTGGTATTGGTGCAACATGTGGATTATTTATTGGATGCCCTACTTGTGCAGGTAGTGTAATAGCAGCAATCTTTGGCTTAAGTGCTGGAACTACCACTATATCATTATTGGCATCGCTTCAAACTATATTTATTGTTATAAGTCTTCCTGCATTAATGATTGCACCCCTTATAATTGCCAAGACTTTTAGAAATAGAATTATTTGCTAATACTTCCACAAGTTATCTTGGCTTCACTTTATGTTATTCATTCTCACATTTATATAATAAAAAATTATAATAATTTTTAGTAAAAAAAAGAGGTAAAATTTTAGTGATATCAGATTTAATATCTGTTAAATAAAATACTAATAATTCTTTAATAAGTTGAGGGACGAATCATTCGAGAGGATATTAAAGTCATTCATCGATGAAAAATCGTTGATTAAATTGCTTAAGGTATTAGAGGAGGAAAGTAAAGAAGAAAAATCTCTAAAAGTTCACAATAAGTTTAGTAATATAATATCGAGTGAGGTTCTAAATAATTTCTACAATTGAAACGAGTTCATGCTTTAATTTTAAACTGATTTAAATATATGTAAGTTCCGTTTTAATTAAGTTTTTAATAAAAGGAGAGAAATATATGAAATTAGATTTACCTAGATTTACTGAAAGATTTGGATCAATAAGTCTTCATGGCGTCCAGCGAGTCTTTGAGCTTGATTCCGGTTCGGATAAAGGAAAAAGAGTATCAGAAAATATCACAGGAGTTGGGAATGAACAAATTTCAGAGATAGAAAGTAAGATGGCCATAGTGATTCCCATAAAAAACGAAAGATTGAAGCTATTAGAAGGGGTTTTAAGTGGAATTCCTCATGATTGTATGACTATTATAGTTTCAAATAGTCCTCGCCAACCTGTTGATAGATATAAATTAGAAAAAGAATCACTTCAACAATTTAATCGATTTGCTAACAAAAATGCTTTAATTATTCATCAACGAGATGAAGGTCTTGCAGAGACTCTAAGAGAATTGAATTACAATGAGTTAATAGGTTCTGATCAACTCATTAGAAATGGCAAAGCAGAAGGAATGGTATTAGGAATGCTTCTTGCTAAAATGGCTAATAAAGAATATGTAGGTTTCATTGATGGAGATAATTATGTACCTGGTGCTGTTAATGAATATGTAAAAATTTTTGCATCTGGCATTGCAATGTCTGATACACCTTATAAGATGATAAGAGTTTCTTGGATTTATAAACCTAAGATTTCTGAAAGCGGAATTTATTTTTCAAAATGGGGAAGAGTATCTGAAATTACTAATCACTATTTAAATTCTCTTGTTTCATATTATACAGGATTTGAAACTGAAGTAATGCGAACTGGAAATTCAGGTGAACATTGTATGTCTCTCAAGCTTGCGGAATTACTTAATTTTTCTTCAGGGTTCTCTGTAGAAACTTATGAAATTGTGAATCTACTTGAACAATTTGGTGGAATATTACCTACAGAAAATCAAGATGCAATGGATAAAGGTGTAGAGGTAATGCAAGTTGAAACCAGAAATCCTCACTTTCATGAGGACAAAGGAGAAGCACATTTAAAAGAGATGATTAATGGATCATTAGGATGTATATATCATAGTAAAATATGTCATCCAAAGTTACAAGAAAAGATACTCGAAGAACTAAAAAATAAATCAACATTAGATAACAATGGAGTTCCTCCTGTGTTAGAAAAAATAAATCCCTTTAAAGAGGTAGACATAAAAGCTTTTGATAAAAAATTGCATGAAAAAGCAACTAGTTTGATACACTGGAATTAACTAAATTGTGTCCAATTCGTTTACCATCAAAATTCTAAAAATAATATAAAAAAATAGGTAAAAATTTGTTATATTACTCTTTGTCGATAAATTCATCAGGACTGGGTGGGTCTGGATTGAGCCCTTTTCTTTTACGGACGTCAGAAATAAGTGTCCTTATAACTGACTGGGGCACAGCTTGCCAACTTTTAAAATAAGTACTCCACATTGCTTTACCTGCGGTCCCGCCACGCATAACTTCTGATAAATCAAAAGTTTCAGAAGCTGGAACTTCGCCTTGCATAATAGCTATAACTCCTTTTTGGTCAACATTCAATAGTTTCCCTCTTTTTCCAGATAAAATTCCTGCTACTGTACCTATTTGTTCTTGAGGACATTTTACTTCTATTCCTAATATAGGTTCCAAAAGTACTGGATCTGCGATTAACATAGAACCTAACATCGATCTTCTTGTTGCGGGCATCAATTGTGCTAATCCTCTATGAGCAGGATCTTCATGTGGCACAAAATGGTTAAGAACAAATTTAACACCCCTTAGAGTCTCGTGTGCTAAGGCTCCTGAATGAACTACGTCATCAAATCCGGATTTGATAGAATCCATCGATTCTTGAATAAATTGAACACCTTTAGTTTCATCGATCAACATATTTCCTGATGGATCAATAGCGCTAACATTCCTCGCTTCATCTGCATTCCATCCCTTTTCCCTCAGGATTTTAGCTAATTCCTTTTTATCCATATCTTCCTTTATGTGTCCATTTTTAATCATTTCAATAATATCTTCTCTAAGTGGTTCTACTCGCATGAATATCTTATTATGTCTATTAGGAGATTTACTCATTATAGGTCCACCTTTGGAACGAATCGTCTCTCTATAATTGATTAAGGGTTGGGAGGTAGTTATCGATAAGCCTGCTTCTTGTAATAGTGAGGTAGCGATCTCAAGGTGCAATACTCCCATTCCAGCCATTAGGGTTTCTCCACTTTCTTCATTTATTTTGATAATAAGATTTGGATCTTCTACCGTTATTTTACGAAGAGCTTCTACGAGCTTAGGAAGATCTTTTGGATGTTTAGTTTCTACAGCAATTGTTACCACAGGTTCAGAGACATATTTAATGGATTCAAAGGGAACAATATTTTTAACGGTAGAAATTGTTTCACCAGCAATTGCATAATCCAAACCTAAAAGAGCAGGAATATTACCTGCAGGAATAACACTAACGACTTCTCTAGTATTACCCATATAGATGTTTACGGATTGAACTTTTCCAGGCCGTTTGGCATCGATTAAATAAACTTCATCTCCATCTTTAATAGTACCTGAAAATAACCTTCCTGTTGCTATTCTTCCAGCTTGAGGATCCACATTAATTGTAGTCACCATCATTACTGCAGGACCTTTATCATCACAATTTACCAATGATTTTCCAATATCAGAATTTAGATCCCCTGGCCATATCTTTGGGATTCTATATTTTTGGGCTATATGTGGCGGAGGATGATGTTGAACAACCATACCTAAAACTGCTTCATGAAGAGGTGCTTTCTCAGAAAGATCTTTGATCTTAGATGGATCATCAGAGGTGTATGCATCATAAACATCTTTGAAACTAAACCCCTTTTTTTGGGCTACTTTAAAATTAAATCCCCATCTATCTTTAGCAGATCCAAAGGCGACATTATTGGCTTGTATGCTTACCTTCCATTTCTCTTTTAATGCAGGTTCTGCATAAATATCTATTAATTTATTGAACTCTGCGATAATATTGGATAACCATTTTTGCATGGCAGGTGGGTCTAGCCGTAATTCTTTTACCAGTCGGTCTATTTTATTTATATAAAGAACAGGTCTAACTCTTTCCTCTAGAGCTTGTCTTGTTACAGTTTCAGTCTGAGTCATAATACCTTCTACGGAGTCAGAAACAACTACTACACCGTCAATTGCACGTAAAGCTCTTGTAACTCTACCAGTAAAATCAATGTGCCCTGGTGTATCAATCATATTTATAACATATTCCTTACCTTCGTGCTCATAAAATAGTGTTACATTAGCTCCTCTAATAGTCATCTGCCTATTTTGTTCAAGTTTCATTGAATCTAGAGCTAATGCTTGTCCGGCTACGGAAGGAGAAATAATTCCTGATGCAGCTAAAAGACTATCGCTCATAGTAGTTTTACCGTGATCTACATGAGCAATAACACCAAAATTACGTATTTGATCCTTATTATCAATAATTCGAATAATATCTTGAGTTGATTTGAATTTAGGCATATAAAAAAAAAAATTAAATAGGTTATTAAACTTTCCTTGATCGGCAAATAGTTAATTTTT
>JBIOXM010000112.1:0-3533 GCA_044869655.1 Nitrososphaeraceae archaeon
TTTCCTAACTAGATTAGCATTAACATTAAATAAAATTAAATTTAAGTAATATTGTATGAGCGATAGCAATATACCCTCTAATACTACTTCTATTACTAATTTTCCTTTTTTAGATATTCCTGCATCACTTGTTGAAGAGATGTTATCAAAAACAACTAAAATAAGTAATGATTTAGTTAATTCCCTTGATACAATAAGGAAAAAACGACATTATTTTCGTTCACAATTGGATAGATCCAAAATTTTAGGAAATGATATGGAAATAACTTCTCACAAGATCTTAAATTCTTGTGGTATCGATGGAGCGTTTGCAATTGAACGTCTATTAGGAACAGATCTCATAGCTATAGCTACTGTTGGGGTAGAAGGTTTAATGTCTTCTTATCAAAAAGGCAAATGGGATTCTCCTAATCATAACGTCTTCATAAACCCTGAACGACATGACCCTGAAAATATGATTGCAGCTAGAGGATTAATGATAGAAATGGAGATAAATCTTGCAGCCAATGCACCGTATGACTTAATCTTTTTGGATGGATCTCTTACTACTGGACTTATTCATATGTATAAAGCTATAGATTTTATCGAAAAACGAAAAAGTGTTACAGCAAATCAAATACGTGATAACTATAAGAATTTCTTAATATCTTATAAACAAATTTTAGAATCAAAAGATAATAAAAAGCAATGGATAGGAATTCCTAAATACACTTCCAGAAATGATATTGGAGATATTTATGATTGGCCTACAGATTATGATGATAGAGCTATTCTAACTTTAATTTTAAATGAAGGAGAATATACACTTCCAAAACCATTTGCATTAAAAGAAAATTGGCATAAGAAACTTCCTACTATTGATAATGGTAAAGATAATTATGAATTGGAATATTTAATGGAGGGAGTTATTGATGAGATTAAAAGATTACATGTCATATATTATAAACCTTACAAATGGTCTCCTGCTATTAGAATTGAGATTTCATCTTCAGTAGCAAATGATAATAATAGATTTTATGCATTACTTCAGTCAATCAAAAGTCAATGTTCAATTCCCTCTATTATGGAGCCTTATCCTCTTTATCTTGCCGATCGAATGGTTAAACATATTGCACCTGCTATTCCCGCATACAAACAGGTATTGACAAGGAGCATGACCGAACTTGAAAAAAATGACGAAAGCATATCGGATATCATTTTTATTATGCATTCATATAGAACAGAAAGTGGAATGTGATAGATATGATTTTACATAATATAAACAATAACGATAATAATAATAATAATAATACAATTAAAAATAATGATTCCTATTTGAATTGTGATATAAAATTAAATCAACTTTTATCCAATACCGAACCAATAGGTACTATCGGATCTCCCTCATCGACCAGCGAAATAAGCTTAAATATATTACAAAGTGCTGTAACTAAAAAATTAATAGGAGAGCTTGTAATATTTAGATATATACAAGAATCTAAATCCCATTATTCTTTAGGACAAATTACAGAGATAGAACTCAAAAATGTACTTCTAGAAGATCCTACTATAAAATCTGTTGCTAGACAAAGAGGGTTAGTAAACCCTATAAGTGGAATTCAAGATACGCATGTAGGAAAACTGTTATGTAGTGCAGTATTTAGTAATAATGACGAGGAGAATTTTTTTGATACCAGTTTGTTAGGGACTGTACCTGCTACAGGAACATATATACATGTAACAAATGATAATATACTAAATTCATTATTAGAAAAACATTTAGACAAAATATTTTATTTAGGATATGTATATGGATCACAAACTAAATTACCGATGTGGTTTAAACATTTTGGAGATGGAATTGAAGGTGCAGGAGAAGCATACCATTTAGGTATATTTGGTACCACCGGCTCTGGTAAGTCAACTTTAGCAAAGATGATTCTAATGGCATATGCTAAGTATCCTGAAATGGGTCTTTTTGTATTTGATCCAGTAGGTGAATTTTCTAAAGACGCAATGTTTGATAATGCTAATGGATTGAATTATCAATCAAAAAATAATGGCTTTAGTTTAAATATTAAAGAAATATTAAAATCATTAGGAAAGAAATTTGAAATAGTAAATATAAGAAATTTAATCTTAGATAGATGGGAGTTATTCGAAGAAATCTTATATGAATCTTCATTTTTTCCAAACCTGTCTATTAAAGGAGAAAATAAACGTGATGCAGTTAACGTTTTAATAAATGAAATAAAAAATAGATTACACATAAGTCTAACCAATCTTGTTGAATTGGAATCCTTCCACCACGTACTTAATATCTTGCGTAATCCTAATATTCAGCTATTAATATACTCTACTACCGAACCAAGAGCAAGACTAAATACAGTTCTTTCAGAAGTCGACGAAAATTATTTATATGAAAGATTTTGGAAACCTATTTGTCAACTATTTCATTATAGACCAGGAGCACAAACTGTAGATTCTCTACTAAAAAGATTTACAAATGATGAAAAACCTTTAGTTATAGTAGATCTATCATTACAAAGTGCTCATCATCTAAAACTAGATTATTGGAATGAAACTATACAAGCATTAATTCTAAAAAGAATTTTGTATGGTTTGATAAATCTAGGAGAAAAAAGTTGGGAACAAAATACTTCACTAAATACTCTAGTTGTACTTGATGAGGCTCATAGATTTGCAAGAAGAGAAAAATATGAAAATTCTGACCTTGAAAATGTAAGACTTACTCTCTTGGATGCAGTGAGAACAACTAGAAAATATGGATTAGGATGGATGTTTATAAGTACCTCAATTTCAAGTGTACATAAAGATATTCTTCAACAATTAAGGATAATGTTTTGTGGTTTTGGCTTATCTTTAGGAAGCGATTTAATAACTCTAAAAGAATTAGTATCAGATCATAATGCACTTAAATTATATCAGTCATTTACTGATCCAGCTAATTCATTTAGTACTACATCAAGAAAATATTCGTTTATGAGTCAAGGGCCAGTATCTCCTCTTTCTTTTGCAGGTACTCCACTTTTTCTAAATGTTTTTAATTCATCAGAAACATTTGTAAAAGAAAATACATTACTTTATACAAAAAAGAGAATATCTAATAGTTTAACCTATACTCGTGACGATTATGATTTTTAATTTTGATGATACTTATTATCATATAATCTATCATTTCTTGCTCCAAAATTAAAAGTTCCTACTATGAGAATAATTCATGTTTCTGATACTCATCTTGGAAAGAGGCCAAAAAGAACTAGATCGTCTATTATTAACCAAGAGATCAAACCATTAGAAGATGATTTTTATAATTCTTGGAAGCACTTTATCAATGAAATAATAAATCTTGATAAAGATGAAAGACCCGATGTCATAATTCATAGTGGAGATTTTTTCGAAACTCCATCAGGAACTGATCCATCGCCACCGCCAGAATTTGCAAGAAAAATAGCTGCAGAGACATTTAAAAAACTATATCAAAATAATATTCCCATCATATTAATCGATGGAAATCATGGTCGCTATATGCA
>JBIOXM010000113.1:0-3697 GCA_044869655.1 Nitrososphaeraceae archaeon
AATTGTCATCTCCTCCTGACATGTGTGTTTATCATGGTCAATTTGGATTTGGAGATCCTGTAACTGATATTGTTCTAAAATCAGTATCAGATAAGCCAATAACATTAAAGGGTCCACACTCAATAGCAATAGTCACACATGAGTCATACATACCAGAACAAGCATCTTATATGCAGAAAGAAATGCAGAACATGACTGGCCATTAATAAATAACTATATTTTATTTTTATTGTATTTGGCAAATAATATAGAAAATTTAAAAATCCTCAATTTATAATCTTATTATGTCACAAAAATATAGATCAGCAGAGACAATTATTTCTTAAAGATATTTTCCAAGCAGTAGTTACCAATCTTGAAAAGCATCAAGCTCTAGGCTTAGAATTTGATTTCGTATATTAAGTACTCCAACTTATTTGGTAGATTCTATCTCCTTTTTGAAAAGGTTATACTGTCTGAGTAATCGCCTATTCAATCCTATTACTATACCTCCGCTTATAATTAGAGAAATATTAGTTACTAAGATCGCCATCAAAATAATTGGAGTATCATTCACTAGCTGTGCATACTCTTCTACGTGTCTATAGAACGAGGCTGATCCAAGGAATATAATAGAAACGGAAATGCGCAAAACCAATGAAGTAATGAAGACAATTTGAATATATAATCCACCTTTTGAATAAATAGAGCCGTCAGATCCTCTCCAAAACGAAATTTTTACATAATGGTATGTAAGAAATTCAGCACCTATAAATATAATTATAAAGACAGGGAGAAATAAGAATGGAATGCCAATAAGGAAAGAGTTTAAAATAAAGTAAGATACAAATATTGAAAAAACGATGGAAATCGCTATCAATACAGTCCTGTTCACCTTTGATCCCTCATGAGCCTTTCTTATCTTTAATACAGCAACTAAAGCGGTAACTATTATTGGAATCAAACTAATCAAGTCAAAAGAACTGGACATCGAATGAAATAAGTGAGCTACAATTATAAAAAGTCTAATTTACAGATATCCATTTGTCAAAATATTGTAATAGGATCTATTAAAATTTTAAGGTTGATATGATTCTAGTAAATAAATTAGGATTTAATGAATTGACAAAATTTTTGTTCTAAAATTTTTTATTTAATTTCTAAAAACTTTCTAGTTGTTCAAATAAATAGTTCATTATTTCTAATGAAATAAAAGGTATTAGATTTGCTTCATTTCTTAAACTCAAGTTTCCATTTGATATTTATTTTTATCTGAATTACAAAATTGTGTCAAAATCAAGTAATTTACACACATCCTAGACCATATGTTAGTAGAATTCAATAACATCTATCTATCAAGATACAGAAAAAAATAGCAAATATGATACAAATAGAAATTGAAATAGAAATAGAATATTAAAAATATTACCCTATTTTGATAAAACGACTTTGTATACTAGAACTCCTTCCAATATAGAAATACTCAATATAGTAACTATAAAAAATACATTAGCAGATTGAATTGCTCTGTCAGATACTACCATGACTAGTATTGCATAAATCAGTACTATAAAACCAATCAAAGTAAATAAACCAAATGTTATAAATCGTAGATTAGATGATTTATCTTCTACAGGTTCATTTTTACTCCTAAAATCATCCATAGGTGATAATTTATTTACTATTTTATCAGTAAAAGATTGAGTTTTTTCTTTATATTTGTCAACAGATTCTTTGTTATTGTTCTCTATGGATAAGGATTTAGTTGACATTCGAGGCTTGTCATCATTGTTACTCATAAATATATTTTAACCTTATTCCTTTATATGATTTATTATTAATATCAAAAGATGAAAAACATACAAAAAACATCTAATATTATGAATTCTAAATGAGACAACAAAAAAGTTTCAAACTCCTTTTCAATTTAATCATTTGACTAATCTTTAACAAAAATAACTTTTCAAAATCTTATTATAGTATGTTACTGAGTCCTGCAAGAATTAGAAATCTAAATTCTATGCTTTTTTAATAATCCTTTAGTGTAAGAAAAAATTACTTGCTCAACAAAAGATAAGAAGGATAACAAATAATAGAATTAAAATATCATGATAAAAATTTATAATAATCCTCTATGCAATGGAAATCCTGCTCCTCCAAAATTATCAAGTACAATTAAAGTAATCCAATTAACTGGTGATATTGATAGAGAGACGGGTAAAGAGACTTTAAATAAAACTGGTAAACGTTTTGGAATATATGGAACAGATTTAGGAGTGTCTTTTATTCATAATGGACGACTTTACTTTTTATTTGGTGATACTAATAGACGAGATTCTGATACAGGGCTTCCAGCATCAGCTTTTCCTGGTGAAGATTTTAATGAAGAACTCACTGATTTAGATGCTATAGCTTATACAACAAGTGATAGAGCATATAATGGAATAATTCTTACTTTTAACTCTGATTATCCTCATGTAGATGACATTGTTCAATTAACTGGCGAACATCCTATAGAAGGAATAAGTCTAAATCAAGAAATGTTTGTATTTTTTACTACTGATTTACAGCCTGATGGACTAGTTCCTACTAGAACAGTATTGGCAAAATCTACTGATGATGGAATATATTTTGGAAAATCACTTTATACCCTATCTACTAGTAAATTCATTCATATTTCCTGTGAAGTTATAGAGAATGAAAAAATAAATGGACTTCCTACTAATAGCGGCAAAGGATTATTGATTTGGGGAAGTAGTGTACATCGTAAAAGTGATATATTTTTAGCACATATGCCTTTAAATGAAATAACAAATAAATCCTCAGTAAGATACTTTGCAGGTTTTGCATCATCTGATTCAAAAAAACCTTTATGGAAAATTAATGAAGAAGAAGCTAAACCGTTATTTAAAGCAGAATGTATAGGAGAATTATCAATTAGATGGAATTATTATCTTGATAAATGGATTATGCTTTACAATTGCAGTCACTGTAATACAAAAGGAATTGTAATTCGATTAGCAGATAACCCATGGGGTGATTGGTCATCTCCAAAGATAATCTTTGATCCAAAAGATGGATATGGTAAATTTATTCATAGTCCAGGAAAAGATAACATTTATGATAAAGGGCGTAATAGACATTCAGATTGGGGATCAGTTTATGGTCCATATCAGATACCTCCTTATTCTACAGGCATAAAATATCGTTATACAAAAATATACTTTACTTTGTCTACTTGGAATCCTTATCAGGTAATACAAATGTCAGCAATAATCACTAGTGATGAAGAAGAGAAAAATCCTACTCTTTATGCCAATAGTATAAATGATAGAAATGACCGGAAATATGCTCATATTTCTGTTGTATTAGCACAGTTAGCTAAAATAAATAATATTTTTTTTGAATCCTCTCTACATAATAGTATACATATTGCAGATCATATTGAATGGTCACAGTTTCATAGTCATCTTGAATTACGAAGAAAACTTAAAAGTAAATTTTCACAATTAATTAATAATATCCTATCTGATGATAATAAAGCTGATATATATGCTACCATTCTATTAGAACTTGTAAAATTAACATATGACTATGATAGATTTGCTAACATTCCAAATTATATGATTCATAAAAAATGGGCGATTGAAACTATACATAAGATACATTCATCTATACTTATTGAGCAATTAAATGAAATAGTAGAAAAGGAAAATTT
>JBIOXM010000114.1:0-8362 GCA_044869655.1 Nitrososphaeraceae archaeon
AATCATATTTCAGCTCTAGATGAGTAATATTTGTAGTCTTCTCTATGACCACCTTGACCCATGCCAATATGTTTATAGTCGTTAACAAATTCAATCGATTTAAGCCATTTGACCATCTTGTAACCAAGTTGTGTCTCCACTCTTAACCGTAAAGGAGCTCCATGTCCTATATCCAATTTTTCTCCATTCATCTCATATGCAAGTATAGCTTGCTGGTGTTTAACGACTTCCAAGTCTAATACTTCATAATACTGTGCATTATCTGTATATTGATAAGAATAAAAAACAACATATCTTGCACTAGGAAGTGGTTTGCACATCTCTATCAGGTATCTCATAGGTACTCCTTTCCATTCACCTATAGCTGTCCATCCCTGTATGCAAGAATGCTCCGTAATTTGTGTTTGTTTACGCATATTATATAGATCAGAAAGCGAAAACTCTAACGGTTTCTCTACAAGTCCATATACTTGTAGTCTCCATTCTTTAAAATTATTTTTGAACAGATCTTGATATTCTTTTGTATCAGGCGGATATCCATTCACACGGAAATATGGGGATATCTCAGATCTAGTAAATTTTTGTTTAGAGACAGCTCTTCTAAATAAAATATACTTGGCATTGTTTACTATTATATCCAAAGTATTTTGAACAATTCTTGGATTTTTAAAGGAAATTCTTGTTACCCATATGTGTATAATAGCTATAACAATTATATATAACACAAACAAAGCAATTGCTGTTACAAAATTTACAGGATAGCCTAAAATTATTTGACCAATATTTTCTTGAAAATGTTCTACTATTACCATACTCACATGTATAATTATAAATAAAATAAATGCTAAATTACCTAGGAAATGAAGGCTTCTAGCTGCTTGCCTTCCTCCAAAGATTTTTGGATATCTTGGAAAACGTGCACTTATTGAGGGTGACATTGCTGCTCCTGTCATTACCATAAAAGGTCCTAACAGAAATACAACACCAAAATACATCAATTGTTGAAGGGGATTATAAGGATCACCTGGGGGTGGAAAATTAAAAGTAGCATAAGTGAATGCAGTTTGTAGTGCCTGTGGGATTATATCAAATGAAGTAGGGACAAGACGAGTCCACTCACTACTTGTAAATAATAAAATATAATATACTATACCATTGATTCCCCAAAAAATTGCTGAAAAAAAATGCCAGTGTCTCCCTAAACCAAGATTTTTATGTCCAGGTAAGGAAATCCATGGAGAAAAATCTTCTTCTTCTTCTAATGATATCCATAACTTGCTATCTTTTGTTGTTGGAGGATCTTTCTTTTTTGTGAATTTTATCCATTCAGTACCTGGCATTGCATCATCTTTCCAGTATAACTTTGGCAAAGAACTAAGTATTTCTATACCACTACGAATAAGCATAGTAATAAAAATAATATTAATAAAATGAGCAAAACGTATCCAATACGGAAAATCTGAGTATTCTATTACCACTTCTCTGTTAAATGTCTCCTATTGTTCTAATTCAATTACAAGTTATTTTATTTAACAGTTATAATATACAGAATCATCACAATATATCATTTATTATTATACTAATAGGAGAAATTAAATAAAATAAAATAAAATTTGATATTTTAGAGTAGTTACTAAATGTTAGACAATTACTTTCAATATCGTGAATGATTTCTATTGCAATTTACAGATGTTAAATCTAGAATCTATTAAGAGAGTAAAAATAATTTATAGATTGTATTATATCAAATTCTTTTATATAATGTAAAATTGAAGTTGATTACATAAAATCCTTCCCAGCATAGTTAATTCTAATTAGTGAGAGGCTCTAAATATAGTAGATAGATTCTACGTTTATGAGATGAACAATAAAATAGTTATCCCAAAAGGTTTCAGAAAAACAAAAATGCATGAGGATCAGAATATAAAATATTTTATTCCAAGAATTGAATTAATAAAATATGGAGAATCCATAACATGGATTAACAAGGATTCCGAACCTCATCATTGAATCTCAGGAGACATTGAAAGTGGTAAACCTGATGGTATTTTTAATAGCGGAATAATTCAACCGCAGAAATGTTACTCAAAGAATTTTGAGGTTTCTACTGGATTAATACGTTACTATTGTGTTGTCCATCCGGCAGAACGAGGATTTATTATTATTCTTCAGGATCAACTTACGGAGGAAATCCATGATATTAAGAATAATGAGTCTTTTTTTTTTAATAAGATATTACAAAATGTATCGAACCAACCAATCGAATCTATTTTAATTAGATATGTAGATCCTATAATTTTAGAAAGTTTTAACAATCCAAATTTAGATATATTTAGAAACAAAGTATTATCCATTGTATTTTGGGATATAAGTGAATTTTCTCATCTTTGTGAACTATTAAAGAATGAACCTTATTTAATAATAGGATTTTACGAGAATTTTTTAACGAAGCAGATAATGTTATTCATAAGAATAATGGCATATTAGACAAATTTATGGGTGATGGTATAATGGCAATTTTGGATTCAAAGATAATAACGCTTATGATAATACAAAAAGTGCACTAGATGCGATGAATTCAGCACTTGAATTAGATGCAATCTTTGAAAAAATTAAACATGAATGGATTAAAATATGGAAGGATCAGTTTGGTCTTGTCATAGAATATATTTATCTGAAATGTGGTATAAATACTGGAGAAGCATTAGTAGGCAAAATTAATACAGAAAAACGCGATCAGTTCACTGTATTTGGTTCTACAGTAAATCTAGCAAGTAGATTGGAGGAAATTGCGGAAAAAAATCAAATTTTAGTTTCAGATGGAACAAAGAACAAAATTATAAATAAATTTAGCGTGAAGAAGATATCTGTGAATCCAGCTCATAAGATAAAAGGATTTGATTATATTAAGAAATATTATGAGGTATTAAAATAAATATATATTATTATTCAATTCTATTTATCAAATTTCTAAAAAAGAAAAGAATTGGTAAGGTAATAGATAAATGAAGTGTAGAAAATGTGATATATAACTATATTATGTCACATATTTAATGAAAAATTTTGTTTGATAACCCTATTTTAAAATCTTCATCGCTCTAGATTCTCCTTCATTTATTAATGTTTTAATTGTTTTTACTGAAAAATCTGCATTCTGAAGAGGATAAGGCGACTCTGCGCTTCCTTTACTAATTCTTGTAATATTGAGAATTTTTGCACCATATTTACTTACAAGTTGTTGATATTCTTTTTTTATATTTTCTGACTTCTTTGAATCCATTTTTGAAAAGTCAAGTTCTTGGTACATTTTTTCTATCAACTCTAACTGTCTTGTAATTAATTTTGAAATTTGTCCAAAACTTCGAGTTTTATCGCCATACAATATATCTTTAATTCGAGCCTGTACTTCAGTCATGTCAGATGGAAGTTCTTTTATTGTTTTTGAGTGATTTTCTACTATAAAGATATTTTTGTCATTATAAGGTGATTGCAGAATTACTTCTCTCATAGGAGTATTACTTAATAATGATCCATCCCATCCATATATACCATTTTCCACTTCTACCCAGGAAAAACCATAATTAGGATAACCTACTGATGCCAATAGATGTTTTAATTGAATTTGCATATTAAAGCTATCAAATATTAGAGGTTCAGCAGTAAGTACATTTACAGCAGTAACAATTAGACGAATCGTAGTTGTACAAGAATTAAACGAATTTGATTTAAATTCTGAAGATAGTTTTCTAAAATCTATATATTTTTTCAAAGTTGTACCGAATGGAGAATTATCATAGATATAGGTCCAATTCCAAGGAAGTTGTTCTTCTACAGAAAGCGATTGTTTCTTATTTGGATTATTAATTTGAAACCATCTAGGGATAAACATTTTTGGAACACCAAATATTGCTGCATTTAGTGATGCAGAGGGTACAGTCTTTAGTTTTGTTTGTTGGGTCTTATCATCATAATCAAAAGTTAGAATATCTGGAATAATAGTATAACTACTTTCAGCAAGCTCGATCCAAAAGTCTTCCAGATCCTGTACTGGGTTATCACTTTTACTTCCAGCTATAATAGCACCATTGATAGCTCCTATTGATGTTCCAGACACAATATGAAATTTGATATTTTTTTTGTATAATGCTTTAACAACACCACAAGCAAATGCACCCAATGATCCTCCTCCTTGTAATACTAAAACATTCTCAATAGATTTTTTTCTGGATAGGGTATGACCTAGAGTATCATTAGTATTACTATAATTATTATTATTCATCTTCAATAGCTAAGTAGTAAATAAATATAATTTGAAAAGTTATCATATCTTTATTTTTGTTTCATCAAATTTTATTTCACTTTTATTATTATTTTCATTGTTGGTTTTTTTCTTGTATTTTTCTTTTATACTATTATCATGGCTTTCTTCGATATAGCCTTTTATCATAGACACATCACTATGAAATATTAAATCCATCGACCAATCGCTCATTATCCTTAACTTTTTCTTTATCATTGGAAGCTTCGAAAAATAAAATGTTCTCCACAAGAACCAAGCTATCAAGCCTTTAAATTTGAAGCCAAATATTTTTGCTACTCCTACTCTTTTTCCAATTGTTGCCATCGTACCTCTTGTTTTATATCTTATTTTTTTTGATTTTTTACCTTCAATATTATTAATTATATTTTGTGCAGCTAACTGTCCCTCTTTTATAGCATGTTGAGCAGTTGGAGGATATGATTTTCCACTAAAAGGATTTGTAATTGATGCACAATCACCTATCGCATAGATATTAGAAAAACTAGATAATTCCAAGTTATCCTTTGTTTTAATACGTCCCTTTTTATCATGATCACATTCCAATTTTTTGACAAGTTCATCAGGAGTAACACCAGCTGTCCAAATTATAGTATAAGTAGATATATTTTCGTCATTATCCAGAATCAATTTATCTCGTGTTGCATCTTTGGCCATGCTATTCATTTTAAATTCTATTCTTTCTTTCTTTTCTAGAACGGTTTTAGCATATTCACCTAAATCCTCATCTACTTCTGTCAATATACTGTTACCCGCATTAATAAGAACAATTTTAACATTATTTGGATTAATATTTTTATAATAATCTTTTATTGCATCTTTTACAAAATGGTTCAATTCTCCTACAGTTTCTATACCACTAAAACCACCACCGACAACTACAAACGTTAAAAGTGGATCAGTTAAATCAGATTTATAATTTGATTCAAGACTGGCTTGCTCTAGTATATTTATAATATGGTTTCTAAGAACAAATGCATCGTTTATAGTCTTCATGGTAAAAGAATTTTTCTGAATATTTGCATTTCCAAAAAAGTTTGTCTCACTTCCTAATGCTATTACAAGGTAGTCAAAGTTGAATTCCTTTTGTTCATATGAAATGGGTTGATAATATCTTCCTATTGAATATTTAACAGTCACAATTTTCTTTTCCAAATTAATATCTTGAACAGATCCATGATAAAATTTTCCTTTCTTATTACAAAACGATCTAACTGGAGTGACAATGTGTCTTGGTTCTATCATTCCACTAAAAACTTCTGGAAGCATAGGAGTGAACAGCAAGAAATTGTCTTTACTTATTATTTTGATATCTACATTGCTATTATTTTTGTATTTTTTCTGTAATTTTTTTAATGCTTCTATAGCAGCGAATCCACTTCCTAAAATTATAATATTAATAGATTGTAAACTTGATTTATCCATTTTGATTAATCAATTTCCTTATTTTAATTTCTATTTCATTTTTCAATATTCGTTTACTCGACATGATGTTCAAACACTAAATCCTCATATAGCCTTACTGACTTGATGTTAGTAAACTCCAACATTCCGTATCTTGATAACTCCCTTCCAAAACCACTCTTCTTTACCCCACCAAATGGAATTCGAGGATCTGAAGCAACAACATTGTTTACTGTAACAATCCCTGACTCTACTAATCTCGGAAGACTATCTGCTTTTTCAAGATCTGTCGTCCATATGCTTGCGCCTAGACCAAATTTTGAATCATTCGCAAATTTTATAGCCTCCATTTCATCATCTACAACTGTTATGGGAGCCACTGGACCAAAAGTTTCTTCCTCGTCTATTCTCATCTGATGTGAGATATTTTTGAGTATTGTTGGTTTATAGAAATACCCCTTGTCATTTATTTTCTCACCACCTGTAAGTAGTTCTGCTCCTTTATCTATTGCATCTTGTACAATCTCATTTATATTCTCAAGACCATCTGAACTTGACAAAGGTCCCATATCTGTTTCTTCTGATAAAGGATCTCCAATCTTTAGTTTTTCCGTTTTGTGTACAAATTTCTCTATGAATTCATTGGCAACATCTTTAACAACAAAGAATCTTTTTGATGCAATGCAACTTTGGCCACAATTGATGAATCGACCTTTGACTGCTCCTGTTGTTGCTTTTTCAATATCAGCATCTTCTAATACAATAAACGGATCGCTTCCTCCTAATTCTAGAACGCATTTTTTAATTTGAGAAACTGCCTTTTGTGCCACCTTAGATCCTGCAGGAACACTTCCGGTAAATGTAACTGCCTGTATATCTTCTGATTCAATTAATTTTTCCGCCATTGTAGAATCTGCGATTATTGTCTGAAATATTCCTTTTTCAATATCAGCATTTTTAAAAATTTCTTGTATTTTTAAACCGCATTGTATTGTTTTACTAGATGGTTTTAAGATAGAAACATTGCCTACCATTAATGAAGGTGATGCAAATCTTAATGCCTGCCAATAAGGAAAATTCCAAGGCATAATACTAGCAATAATACCTAATGGTTCAAATGTTATTGTACTCTTTCTAGCATCAGAATTTATTACTTGATCTTGTACAAGTATTTTTCCATTATCCGCATAATATTTTAAGACCCAGCTACATTTTTCAACTTCTGAACGTGATTCTTTTATAGTCTTTCCCATTTCATTAGTACAAATTTGTGCAAGCTCCTCTTTGTTTTTGCTAAATTCTTCAGCTACAATAGCTAAATCTCTAGATCTTTGATCAATATCATTTTTCCATCTACTAAAAGCATCTTTTGCAATTTTTATTTTTTCTTTGATTTCTTTTTCATTAATAATGTTATATTCTTGAATAACTTCTTCAGTTGCTGGATTTATACTCTTTATTCTATTTTTTTTATTATTATTCATTATTAAGGATTAATCACTCCTCTTCCAATTATGTTACCTTTCTTGAGTTCAGAAAGGGCCTTAGTTGCTTCCTCAAGTTTAAATCTATTTGTAACTACTGGATTTATTACTCCTCTTTCTGCTAAGGATACTAGTCCTACAAGCTCGTTTAAAGTTCCTGTGTACGACCCTATTAACCTATACGCTTTGGTTGGCATAGTTATTAGATTTATTTTTAACTCACCACCATAAAGACCAACAAAAACTAATTTGGCTCTTCTTCTTAGAAATTGCATATCTGCTTGTACACTCTTGGTAGAGTTGACAAAATCAACTACGGCATCAACACCCAAATTACTTGTTAATTCCTTTATTGATTTGATAGGATCTTCATTTTGGGAGTTAATAGTTATGTCTGCTCCATTTTCTTTAGCAGTCTTCAATTTTTTATCATCCAAATCCAGTGCAATTATACGCGCTCCAAAAATAGCTTTTGCTAATTGAATTGCCATGAGACCTAAACCGCCAGCTCCAACAACAACTAAATTATGGTATGGTTCTAGACTAGCATTTCTAACAGCGTTATATGCCGTGAGAGATGAGCAAGGGAGAGTTGCCGCAACATCCATATCGATTTTCTTATCATCAAACTTTACAAGATACCTATAACTTGGTACCAAAACATATTCTGCATACCCACCATCTTGATAAACACCTAATGATCTAGGTTTATCACAGAGATTTTCTTCTCCTTCTATACATGCAGGACACAAACCCTCTCCTATCCAGGGGTAAACAATTACTTTATCAGCTTTGTTAAATTTTCCCTTTGATTCTTCTCCTAGGTCTTCTACAAAACCTGCAATCTCATGTCCAGGGGTTAAAGGATATTTTACACCTCTATCTACGGTTTTTAAGAAAGTGTCATCTGGTCCTTCGTATCCTCCTTCCCATAAATGTATGTCACTATGGCATACACCGGAGGATGCAACTTTAATTAGAACCTGAGAACCATGAGGAACTAAAGCTTTAATCTCTTGTACCTGTAAGGGTTCTTTAGGTTTTATAATTCTTGAAGCTTTCATTCTTTCATTAAAACATTTGCTACTTTCGTTATAAAGATTGGATAACTATGTTAATCTACTAATCTAATATCTTATTGTGTCCCTTTGAGAGA
>JBIOXM010000115.1:0-2972 GCA_044869655.1 Nitrososphaeraceae archaeon
TAGTTCGAACATTTTTGGATATAAAAGATGAAGCAGATAAATTTCCTCTAACAGTCATACAAATAATTGGTCCCGCAGGAATTGGGAAAACATCAACTGTTATGAAATTCTCTGATATTTTAGAAAAGGAATTAAAGAAAAATAAGATAAATATCAAAATAGTGTATATTAATTTAAAATTACAAGGAGGAAATAAATATGCAATTTACAAATACTTGTTAAGCTGTGTTGCCCCAGAACTACCCGCACAAGGTCTCAGTGCTGAGGAGATGCTTAGACAAATGCTGGATTATTTAATTACAAATAATATATATTCTATAATTATCCTTGATGAAATAGATTATTTAATCAAAATTTCAAAGGAAATTGGAATAATTTATGATCTAACAAGATTGAACGAATTTGACCCATCCAAAAAATGTAATGTAAAGGGAGTTATTTTTATTGCCAGAAGCACTGAATTCTATGAGAAATTAGATGAAGCTGAATTAAGTTCAATGGGACGAGCATATATTGAATTTCCGAATTATACAATTGAACAAGTTAGTGACATACTTATGAGACGGTCAAAAGATGCCTTTCAAGATAATGTAATTGGTACAGATATAATTGACTGGATAGCAAAAATAGTAGTCTCTCCTATTGTCAATGGAGACATAAGATATGCATTAGATTTGTTATCATATGCAGGAAATCTTGCAGAATCAGAGGGAAGAGAAAAAGTAATGTTGGATCATGTGAAAAAGATCAATAAACAAATCTATAATGGAATTACTGATGACGATATTAAAGAATTGTCCAAATTACAAATAATTGTTTTGTTAGGAATAATAAAGGGATTGAAGATTAAAAATAAAGATTATGTTGAATTAAAGGAGGTTAGAATGCAAAGTTTAGAAATTGCTGAAAAATACGAATCAAGAAAATTAGATGTGGAAGATATTTTAGATGATCTTGCGGCTAGAAAGATTATAAAAATAATCTCTTTAAAAAAGATTAGTTTGATATCATCATCAATAGAAAACCTAGAAAAGACATTGATAAGTAAGATAGATTCAGCTTTTGAATTCAAATGAGTGAAATATTTCAAATCAAAGATATTGTAGAATTAGGACTAGGAAGTATAGGTAAAATCAAAATATTAAGAGCTTTAGCCGAAGAAAAAAAATTATTAACTGTATACGGGTTACATAAAAAAACACATTTGAAAAGAGAGGATATAAAACGAAATTTAGTAGAGCTAGTAAAAATTGAATGGGTGATTGAACAAAAAATTAGCACTAGTCTTTATTCAATTAATAGAGAAAATACATATGTACAACATCTAGTATTATTCTTTTATAAAATAGGATATATAGAGAATATCTAAATATAGGTTTTCATTAAACCTACATTTAGTAGTACTAGAAAAGTAATCAAAAAAAATAATTGTACAATAATATAGTTAAAAAAGGAAGAAAAGTATTCATAATATTATATAGATTGAGATTACATAATTTGATTTGATAAACTTCAAATATTAAAGGGGGATATATTAAATGCAATTCTATGAACCTAAAAAAAAATATAACTATAAGAATTGGTCAAATTTTTATTTTTATACTGATTGGTGTATTCTCCTATTTTACAATTTCTACGATTTCTTTTGCTCAAACACAAGACGAAGATTTGAATGTCATAGTAACTTTTTTTGATATTACTGAAGATACTGGTGATGTTATAACATTTTTAAATTCTGATGGTTTTACAAAAGCTAAAATATATACCCCTCTCAAAAGCATGGAACCTGGAAATACTACAGAACTTCAATTCAATCTTACTGCTAATCAAGTAAGTATGGGAGAAAAATTCAGAGTCTGTGCTTTATTAGTTAAAGAAAATGGAATAATATGCAAAATAGGGGAAAATTCTGTTGCAGAAAGGCCTGAAATAATAGATTTTAGACTAGCAAGTGATGAAATTGTGAAAATTGATGTCCCAAATATAGCAGTCAAAGAATTAGACAATGGTAAAGAAGACGAAGACGATGAAGTTGAAACTGACGATGGAAATAAAGACTCAGATAAAGATACAACATAACATTCTCTGTGAATCAAATTAGCTGGTTTCTCTGCTAAATGGTATTAGTAACACTTGAATAAATAAATTTTTTTCTTTGTATAAGTAAATTCATTTTGATTTGAGGCTATAGCCATTCTTTAATTCTCTGTTTCTCGAAATCAATTTTTTTTTTATAATAACCAGTTGATGGTTCTTTTAAAATCGTAATGGGACCATCACTGTTGTAAAAATCTGTATCAATAAATCCGGCTTTCCCGTTTCCTGCTTCCATAAAACAAAATCCTTTACCATCGAATTCTACAATATGAGATTTTTCTTCAGATTTATTGCTTATTTTATAGATAATTTGAGAAGCAACTGATCTTGCTTGACCTTCTGCGAAAATACCTGCTTTCGGGACAGTTATCATATCGTTTATTTTAATCTCTGTTACATCCCCTATTGCATATACATCTTCAAATTTAGTCTGTAGAGTATATTTATTGACTGATACCCATTTACCTTTTGTTTCTAGTAAACCTGATTTATTTAACAGAAGAGGTGGGATATGAAATGGAATAGCAACCAAGATATCATAGTCTTTTTTTTGACCACTATGAAATATTAAATTCTGTTTATGAATCTCTTTTATTGAATAGTTTGGAAACAAATTGATATTTTGTTTTTTTAACATGTACATTAATTTTGAATTAGGTTGCTCTCCAGCAACGGGTAAAGGTAGAGCAGAGGGGAAATAAATATCTATATCTATTTGATTTCTTCGGTGAATATCACGTATAATTCGATCTATTATAAAAGCAGATTCAAATGGAGCTGGCGGACATTTATATGGAAATCCCATTATTACAATAGCAATGTTTCCATTTTCTAGAGATAAAATCTTTTTTCTTAAAGAAGGTATACTTTCTCCA
>JBIOXM010000116.1:0-2000 GCA_044869655.1 Nitrososphaeraceae archaeon
GATATTAAAGGTTGATCATACCTTTAATATGAACAACCCAAAACAACAGCTTATTGTTAGGTATAAACAAAGGATTTTAGGGCCACTAATATCTGGAATTTCCATTATCTTTTAAGTCCAATTCGTAATTAATTTTGTAGAAGGAAAATGACTATACTAAGTGAAGTTCTTTAATACTATTTTAAAAATGGGTTTATCTTCTGTTTAGTATATTAGAAATTCCTGGAGCATGATTAGCACAGTTCAAAGGTTGAGGTCATGCATTAACGTTTCAATATCCCGAAAGGTTAAGTGCAATAGTAAATACATTTCTAGATAATTAACAAATAAATATTTTTTTAGGAATTTCCTTACTGAATTTCCTAAAAATAAATAGTATAACAAATAAAAATTTAATAAATACTATAATAACGCTTGTAATTGAAATAAAAGTATTGAAATCAAAATTATTTTCATCAAATACAACAAACACATTTGAGGGGGATGGAAATAAAGATACAGAATCTTCCTCAACAAATAAAAAAGAGAATTTTAATCAATCACCAAAAAGATGTTGTTCATTATACGAGATAGATCATATCTTAAAAAATATGCAAAAGATGTGGAGTGTAATTGATTGATGATATTATTTCCAAGTTTTAGATTTAAGGTATTCATTTTTAGTTTTTGTTAATGTAATTAATAATAAGAATTACCTTAAAAATATTATATGTAATAATTCATTTTTATATTTTATCTTACAAATTATATAATGGAAAAGAGTACTACATTAGAAAAGGATAATATAGTAAATTTCAATAAACTTGACAATTCTAAAGATCTTGATAAATTATTAGATCGTATTGGTGATTCACAATTTGTTTTATTAGGTGAAGCATCTCACGGTACTTCTGAATTTTATAGATGGCGTACTGAAATCACCAAACGTCTTATAAAAGAAAAAGGATTTTCATTCATAGCAGTAGAAGGGGATTGGCCTGATTGCTATAAAGTCAATAGATATATCAAAGGATTTCCTGATTATGACGACAACAACAACAGCAACAAAAGTGCATATGACGTTTTATATTCTTTTAATCGTTGGCCTACATGGATATGGGCTAATAAGGAAATAATGGAATTGGTTGAATGGCTTAAATTATATAATGATAAAAAGAAGCAAGTACAAAAAGATAGTAGCAATTCTAATCTCATTTCCACAAAAAAACTTATTGGGTTTTATGGTCTAGATTTATACAGTTTATGGGAATCCATGGAGGCGATTATAAAATATTTAGAGAAAATTGATCCAAAGTCAATTAAAAATGCTATTGAGGCTTATAACTGCTTTGAACCCTATGGAAAAGACGTAAAAAATTATGCTCGTGCAACCGTATTCGTTCCTGAAAATTGTGAAGATGAAGTTATTGAAATGTTATCATCTCTACGCAAAAAGATGTATGATTATAGTAAAAGAGATCATGGAAATAGAGAAAAAGAAGAAGAATATTTTAATGCAGAGCAAAATGCCATTACAGCAAAGGATGCGGAGTTCTATTATCGGACTATGATCAGAGGAGATGTACAATCATGGAATATACGGGATACTCATATGATGGAAACTCTTGAACGCCTCATCACATTTCATAATGATAAGAATAAGGAAAAAGGTAATTCGAAAGCAATCGTGTGGGCACATAATACACATATTGGAGATGCAAGAGCAACAGATATGTCCAAAGATAATATGATAAATCTGGGACAACTAGTACGTGAACGAAAAAATAAGAATAATACAGTATTGATTGGATTTGGAACATATAAGGGAAGTGTAATTGCTGCAAAACAATGGGGTGAAAAAATGGAACAAATGGAAGTACCTCCTGCTATAGATGAAAGTTGGGATAATATTCTTCATAATCTTCAAAGAGAATCTATTGCTGCTTCTGCTACTAATAATAAATTAATTATTTTATCTTATGAAAGTGATAATAATAATATCTTTGATAATAAAACAAACA
>JBIOXM010000117.1:0-3022 GCA_044869655.1 Nitrososphaeraceae archaeon
ATAATTAATTATTCAGAACCTTTAATTAAAGGAAACCATGACGTTTAAAAGAATTACCTTGGGAGAATTAAGAAAGGACTATGTCATGGATAAATTTGTAATCTATCCAAGTAATTTAGATGAAATAGATAAGGATAATTCTTCAAACGCAATGTGCCCATATTGTCCTGGCAACGAAAATTATACACCTTCTGCTATAGTGTCACTTGTCATTAAAAGCGGAATCCTCCAACGACTATCCGACTCTGAAGGAAACATAATAAAAGGTTGGAGTGTAAGAGTCTTCAATAGCAATACACCTATAATAACTCAGAATAATTCTACTCTCTATACAGATAAGCCATTATATAGCGAACCAGCTTATGGATATCATCAGATTCTCGTAGCCACACCCAACCACAATGATAGTTTCTCCAATATTTCAGTGGAGCAATGGTGTAACGTACTTTTAGTTTTACAGGATAGAATAAGATGGCTCTATTCTCAGAAAAAAGTTACGTACGTTTGTGTTTACATAAATAATGGAAATAAATGTGGAACAAAAATTGATCATTCGCACATAAACATTGTTACATTTTCAGAAGTTCCTCCTTCCATTGAATCCAAGGCATTATTATCCCATCGATTTGTGAATGAAAATGGAAATTGTCCTTCTTGTATTGCTATTTCTATGGAATTAGATGGTCCTCGACAAATACTTGCAACAGATAATTTTATAGCGTTTTGTCCTTGGGCTTCGATTTATCCTTTTGAGTTTGCTATTTATCCAAAAAAACATTCTACAACTCTAACAAAAATTTCTCAGAAAGAAATATTTGACTTGGCAATGATTTTAAGATCTACTTTAGGAGGAATGTCGCAAGTATTAAACAACCCATCTTTTAATCTAATTTTTCAGCTATCACCTGAAAAGAAGAATAGTAGACAATTTCACTGGCATATTGAAATTTATCCACATATCCATGATCGTACTGGATTAGAAAAAGGATTTGGTGTTTTCGTAAATAGTATTCTCCCTGAAACAGCCGCCTTAAAATTGGGTGCTGCAGCTCGAAAAGAAATTGCAAAGATCGTCGGAGTTGAATAATTATATTTAAAAAAAGCCTAGGCCTAGAAAGTTGGTTGTCATTAGCATCCCTAGGATTAGCAATAATGTTTGTACTTTTAGTTCTTTCTTTTTATAATTTTTTAATTGGTAGTGAAGGAAAAGGACCAGAGAAGTTTGTCGATGTTCGAGGAGTGGTTGTGAAAACATTATCTATTTCTGGTGCTCCTTCCATTATCGTGGGGGTGATATCATTTGGTTTATCAAAAAACTATGGTAATAAATTTAGTGGAATGATTTTGTCTATTACTGGACTCATTTTAATAATGGGTATGATGGCTTCTCTTGCTCTTGTTTCGAATATAAACAGTGAATTTTTTCATCCTATTCTTCTCATAGTTCCTTATGCTTTTATACTTGGAGGAATAGCAATACTTATTATTGGATCTATTATTTATTTAAAAACTAAAAAAGGAATTAAAAACAGGGAGATTTAATTGAGGACTTCAAATATCGAAAAGATTGAAATATCGAAACAAAATCTACCTATAAACGTAAATAGCACATTATTAAGAGATATCTTTAATACAGCAAAATTAGAAAATAGTCCAATACTTTCTGTAGTTATCGGTACTAAGCCTGATTTCTATAAACAAGCTCCCCTAGTTGTTGAGGCAAAAAGAGAAAAGCTGCCTGTATTTGTTATAGATACAGGTCAGCATTTTGATGATGTGTTAGGGTTTGGAATTAAAGAATTTAAACTAGAAGAATCGGTTGGGTGTGATTTGCAAATAAGGGGAGACCTTATGGAAAAAGCGAGTGAATTAATCCTTAAGTTTGGTTCTTTTGGAAGATTTTGTAAAGAAGAATTTGGTTCCACATCAAAATTGCTTCCAGTCGTTCATGGAGACACATTAGTTGCAGGAATAGCTCCATTAGCCTGGGTTTTTGGGATGGGCCAAAAAGTAGCTCAAAACGAGGCAGGATTAAGATCAATGAGTCCTGAGATTATGAAAAAATTAAAAATTACACAAGAACCTACATTAGATCTTATAGAAAAATATATTCAAGAACAATTTGATGGAAAATGGTTTGTCGCACGAGAAGAACCTTTTCCAGAACAGATAGATACTTGGATTTGTTCTGCTGGAACACAGTATTTTTTTGCTCCCACTCAGTTGAATAAAGATAATCTTGTTAAAGAAGGCTACCCTGATGAATTTGTTCATGTTGTTGGTAATTCAGTTGTAGACGCGATATATTTAAAAAGGAAACAAAAAGTTTCTCAAAGTATTTTTGAATTATATCCCGAATTAGAAAAAGGAAAATGGATAAGAATGGATATACATAGAAGGGAAAATTTAACTGAACATCGCTTTAAGTCTATAATCCATGGATTAGTTAATATTGTAAAATATTCAGATCATAAAGTTGTTTTAGTCATGCTCAATGCAACTAAGTCCGCTTTAAAATTTTATGGTTTGGAGGAAAAGATTAGACTGCTAGCAGAAGAATTTCCTCAAAAATTTTTAATTACTCCTTTATGGAAAGAATATGGGCAAGTAATAGAGTTCTTAGATAGTGGACGATGTTGGGCAGAGATGACTGACTCAGGTTCTATGCAAGAGGAATTATTATATTTCAAAAATGTACTATCTCTTACTATACGATTAAATACAGATAGACCTGAAACTATTTTTGATGCTAAAAGTAACTTATTAATTCCTCCGATAAATTCGGAATGGATTACCTCAATGGTGAATCATTTGTATGATAAATTTGAAGATTTTGGAATAAAATCAAAGAACAAGAAGGAAATATATGGTGAACCAGGACAAGTATCTAAAACGATTGCCAAAATTATTAAGAAACAATTTGAAGATAAGAATACTAGTTT
Source organism: Nitrososphaeraceae archaeon (assembly GCA_044869655.1). Lineage (GTDB taxonomy): Archaea > Thermoproteota > Nitrososphaeria > Nitrososphaerales > Nitrososphaeraceae > TH1177. The sequence goes on from JBIOXM010000117.1 coordinate 2,943, forward strand.
TTATCCTTGGTTTCATCAAAGAATAAATTTATGGAAGGAAGATAATGATCTACAATATATGTAGATAAAGCCTAAACATT
>JBIOXM010000118.1:0-2875 GCA_044869655.1 Nitrososphaeraceae archaeon
ATATTCGTCTTGGAATTTATTAACTCCAACTATAATCCTTTTTTGTTCATCTATTTCTTTTTTTAAAGAGTATGCATTCTGTCTTATTTCGTCCTGAAAAAATCCCTTTTCAACTGCAGATAGTGCACCTCCAATTCCTTCTATCCTTTTGAGGTATTTATCTACTTCATCCTCTATTTGATTAGTTAAAAATTCTACGTAATATGATCCACCTAATGGATCTACAGTTTTTGTTACTCCTGTTTCTGTAGCTATCATTTGTTGTGTCCGTAAAGCAATTTTAACAGATTCTTCAGTTGGCAAAGCTAATGCCTCATCTTTAGAATTGGTATGTAAGGATTGGCAACCTCCTAAGACAGCTGCGAGGGCTTCTGTAGTAACTCTTACGATATTATTGTCGACTTGTTGAGCAGTCAATGACTCTCCACTGGTTTGTACGTGAAAACGTAAAGTTATCGATTTATCATCTTTAGCATGAAATCTCTCTTTCATTATTTTAGCATAGATTCTTCTCGCTGCTCTAAATTTAGCTATCTCTTCAAAAAATTCCATTGTACAACAAAAGAAAAATGAAAGGCGAGGGGCAAAATCGTCAATTTTGAGTCCTCGATCAAGACAAGTCTGAATATATTCAATTGCATTTGCAAATGTAAATGCTAGTTCCTGAGTAGCATTCGACCCAGCTTCTCTTATATGATACCCAGAAATACTTATGGGATACCATTGAGGAACATATTTAGAACAGTATTGGATCATATCACCTATAAGACGAAGAGAAGGTTTCGGTGGATATATGTATGTGTTTCTAGCAATATATTCTTTCATAATATCATTTTGAGTAGTGCCTCTTAAAGAAGCAGGACTAATACCTTGAGAATCCGCTACTGTTATATATAATGATAAGAGCGTAGCAGCAGTTGAATTAATTGTCATTGATGTACTAACCTTATCTAACGGAATAGTAGCGAAACACGACATCATGTCCTCAATAGAACTAATTGCAACTCCGGTTCTTCCAACTTCACCTTCGGATTGTGGATTGTCAGAGTCCCTTCCAGTCTGAGTTGGTAAATCAAAAGCAAGAGACAAACCGGTTTGACCATGATCTAAAAGAAACTTGAATCTTTTATTGGTTTCCTCCGCACTTCCAAATCCACTATACTGCCTCATAGTCCAAAGACGCTGACGATACATAGTATCATGAATTCCTCTAGTAAATGGATATTTTCCAGGCTTTTCATCTATTTCATTTTTCTTCGAAAGATCGTTTCTATTATAAACTTCTTTTACTAGAAAGCCTGAATCAGTCTTAATTTCTAATTTTTTAGACATTTGGTTTTTCATCTCCTAATAATTTTTGTTCTTTTCTATATAATTACCAGATGCAGTCTGTAAAAGATTAGAAGTCAACTCTTCTGCTGCTTGGAATGGATTCATTTTTTTGTTTTGTATTTTGTCAATATAATTATGATAAGTGGGAAGATCGTTCAACATTCTTATAATTTTATCTTTGAGGATATTTAAAACCATATCTTTTAATTCTATTTTTAATAATTCCTTATCTTTTTCTTTAAACTTCGCTATGTGTTCATTGAGCATATAACGTATTGTTTCTGCAATTTCTTTTACACCAGTCCCAGTTTTTGCAGAACATTTTCGTATAATTGGCTTTCTTTCTGTTTCCCCTATAAAGTCCCTTATTGTATTATAAAGGGTATTTGCTCCTTCAAGATCTTCTTTATTTACAATATATATATCACCAATCTCAGTAATACCTGCTTTAACTGCTTGTACTTTATCTCCAGTATTTGGAGTAAAAACTACAAGGGTAAGATTTACAACCTTAGACACCTCTATTTCTAATTGACCAGCACCTACGCTCTCAACTATTATCAAATCATAACCTGCAGCATCAAGAATTCTAACAATGTTTCTCAATGATCTTGATATTCCTCCTAATGCACCTCTGGAGGCAATGCTTCGCATGAAGACATCGGATTTATCCATTAGACTAGATTGCATTCTAATACGATCGCCTAAAATTGCACCACCAGTAAGAGGACTAGTAGGATCGACAGCAATTATCGCTATTTTATAACCATATTTTTTAAATTCGTCTATTAATCTACCAATAAGAGTACTCTTGCCGGCGCCGCCGGCGCCTGTCAAACCAATAGTCATTGCTTTTCCTGTATTTTGAAAAATTTGACCGACAATTGCTTGATACTCCCCTTCTTCATTATCAATTATTGAAATTGCTCTGGAAAGTGAACGTCTATCTCCTTTTAAAATTCCTTCAACTATTTTTAGCAAATATGTTCATCTCAAAATTAAGATATTGTTAGATATAAATAATATTTTAAATAAACTTTTACCTTGTCAAGTTCGAATTTTGCGAAATAATACTTATTATCAATTTGTTACTTTATAACTATTGTTTAAATAAGATAAAGATTTAAAATCCGATTTGCTTTTGTTTATTATTAGATATGACGATTCGTCAGAGTCAGGAAGTCAAACGCACGAGGGTTTTAGTTGCTAAATTGGGTTTAGACGGGCATGACCGAGGAGCCTTAGTTATTTGTAGAGCCTTACGAGATGCAGGTATGGAAGTTATCTATTCGGGGTTATTTTGTACTCCTGAACAGGTGGCTAAAACTGCAATTGACGAGGACGTTGATGTGATTGCCATGAGTTTACTTAATGGAGCCCATTTAACACTTTTTCCAAAAGTGGCCAAATTACTAAAAGATCAAGGAATTGATGACATGTTGATTATTGGGGGAGGGGTAATCCCTGCAAAGGATAAGAAGATATTAGAAAAGGAAGGAATTACAGGAAACTTTGGTCCAGGAACACCTCTTCCTTTAATTAT
>JBIOXM010000119.1:0-4126 GCA_044869655.1 Nitrososphaeraceae archaeon
TTATTATTGTTATTATTACAATCATAATTTGCTCTAAAGTGTGATTTGCCACTATCTGTAACATAAATATAACCTTGTGAGTCCATTGCTATATCATGAGGAATTAGAAATTGATTATCTTTACATCCAAGTGATCCCCACATTGTGATAAAGTTACCATCATTATCAAATTTTTGTACCCGTACGTTCCTTGTATCTACTACATAGACATTTCCTTCTGCATCAACAACTATACCATGATTCTCAATAAATTGTCCTTTATCTTTTCCTTCACCTCCCCAATGTTTTATGAAATTACCATTGGTGTCAAATACTGCTACTCTAGAATTTTCTCTACCATCAGTTACATAAACATAATCATTTAAATCTACTGTTATATCATGTTGATGTACAAATTGACCTTTTTTGTGACCCTCTTTTCCCCACATGTCTATAAATGTACCTTTACTATCAAATTTTTGTACTCGGGGAAGTGTTTGATCGCTAACATAGACATTATCTTTTGAATCCACGGCCACACCCCATGGTTTTTTAAATTCACCCTCACCATTTCCTTCTTGTCCCCACATTGTGATAAAGTTACCATTACTATCAAATTTTTGAATATTTTTTCTAGAATATTCTGCAACATAAATATTATCCAAAGAATCTACATCCATACTTTCAGGTTGCATAAATTTACTAGGTCCTATTCCTTTTGTGCCCCATTTAGTAATAAAATTTCCATTCCTATCAAATTTCTGGATATTACAATTCTCTGCATCACTAACATACACATTATCTTGAGAATCAATAGTTATTCCATGAGCATGAAGAAACTGTCCATCATTAGATCCTACTGTACCCCAACTATCTATCAAGTTTCCATCCCTGTCAAATTTTTTTATAAAATGGAATTCCGATATGTAAGAATCTGAACCTATATCGTTATTTGGTAACGAAAGAGATTCCAATGGATTATCAAGACATTTTTCTTTATCTGTGTCTTCCGAGTCTGCCTGGGTATTAGCTATATCTCTTGAATTTGTTGGATTTTGGTCTGAGTAATAATAATCATCCGGATTGAATTCATAATCCTGTGCATAAATAGAAGAAATAAAATTTATAGTAATGAAACTTGAAAATATCAGGCTAAAGTTTATAGTTAGTAGTTTTGTAATTTTATTCACAATCTTAAATAACTCTAATCCAATATTAATATTGTATTGGAAAATTATATCCAATTTCTCTAGTACAATTCTAGAACAAATATCAATTGATCGTATATGAAATTAACCTTCCAAAATAAGAATAGATTAATAAATATTATCTAGGGTCTGCACCGATATCAAAAATAGCGAGAATTTATTTAAGGATATTAAAGATGTAAATGTTGATAAATAGGGAAATCTCTTTGTTGTTGATTATGATAATAAAAAGATCCTTCAGTTTAATAAGAACTGAACACTACTTTCATTTTTGGAGATAGGTATGAAAGAGAAAAAATTAAATTTAATAAACTATTTAGGAAGTGACTTTGAAATAACCCTACTATACAAAAGTTTAGTACAGGAGACAATTTTATAATAAATGTATAAGTATGGAGAAGGAAAAAATAAATTCTGCGATATGCATGAGCTTGCTATTGACTGTAAAGATAATGCGTATAAAGATGATGAAGATCATGAAACTACATACAAGTTCACAAAAAAAGAAAAATTTTTTCAAAGTTGTAGTCAGAGCAGAAATGAAAAAGTCCATTTGAAGAAAGCTGATATAATATTATTACTTGATTCAAAAGATAATTCGTACCTGAAATATACACAAAAGCAGCCTATTCAAGTCCTTAGCATAGCAGATATAAAATTAAAAGTATAGGAAAGTAAAGCACATACGATGACAAATTTATTCTTTTTAATTATTCTGCAACTGATTATACAAATAGCATTTATGTACCAAGGAACATGTATCCATCCGAATAAATTGAGGATAAATTTATGCTAAAATCATTAACTAATTCTTTTTCAATCTTTATATCAATTATATTATTGGCCGTTATATTGGCAATTTTATTTTACTTTACATACTCAGAAATAGAAAGATCAGCAAAAGCAGTAGCATTAGGTGAAATCCAAAATGTTTCAATGACCCAAACCCACGATTCTGGAAAAATTATAGAAAATGCTCTCATGGATATAGTGACAAATCTTAAAACTCTTGTAAATTCACCATCTGTCCAGCAATCAAAAGATTTAAAAGATATAGCATTATTGATGAATGCAGGTCAATTTTCAACTCAGCAAATGACTGACTATTATAGAATAATGGATAAAAATGGCAAAATCCTTGCTACCAGCAATGTACTTGATAATCATCAACAAAATAATAAATCAATAGATCAAGATTTTAATAATAGAACATATTTTACTATTCTCAAAGATACAAATAAATTATATATTTCCAACCTAATGAATTCAATCAATAATGTTCCAAGATTTTCTATTTCTTTACCTATATTGATAAATGATGTATCTAAAAATGATGGTATAAATCGAACATTTTCATTTAACAATACAAATAATGAATTTATTCCCACTATTAATGGCTTTAAAAAAATATTCAATGGAATAATAGAAGCATCTGTAAGAATTGATAAATTAGAAAAGCTCTTAGAACTGACTATGTTATCATCAGAACAGAATGAGGTCACTTTATTAGATAGAAACGAAATGGTTATGTTCAATGCTAAGAAGGATTTAATAGGAAAAAATTTTTTTTCTGATACGGTACAATCATCAATATTAAATCCATTGCCTTTAAAAGAATTAGAGAATGTTAACAAATTTGTAAAGGATGCATTAAATGGAAAAAGCGGTATTTATAATCTTAATACTACAAGTCAAACAAGTACTTTTTCCGCTAGACCTATATCTCTGGAGGGAGATCAATTCATGACTTTATTAATAAATAAACCATATAATATTGATGCAGAAGTTATTTATTTCTTAAATCTTCAACGTAACTTTTCTACAATTACAATATTAATTATAGTATTTGTTTCCTCAATTTTAGGTTATTTCCTCTTTACGTGGAATAAAAGATTACAAACTAAGGTTCATAATCAAACTATTAAATTAAACCAAAATATAAAACAACTAAAAGAAGCAAATAAACAATTAAAAGTACACGACAAATTGCAGAAAGAATTCTTAAATATAACTGCACACGAATTGAGAACTCCTATTCAATCAATAATGGGATATGCAGAAATGATAAAATCATTTCCAGAAAAAACATCTGCTTATCTCCAACCGATAGAAAGAAATGCACAAAGGCTTTATAAATTAATTCAAGATATTTTAGACATTACAAAAATTGAAAGCGGTAATCTTGTACTTAACAAAACTCAATTTGATTTACAGGAGAAAATAAACAATGTACTAAAAGATTTAAAAACTGCAAAAAAAATAGATGGGATTAATCAAGATGTCCAAATTATCGTTCATCCAAGTGATTCATTCAAAGTATTTGCAGATAAAGAAAGAATTTACCAAGTTATTAGTAACTTAATAAGAAATGCGACAAGATTTACTAGTGGCAATGAAGCAAAAATTGAAATAATTTTATCAAAAGTAAAAAAAGATAAAGAAGATAATGAATGGATATCTGTAAAAATAAGAGACAATGGTACAGGAATAGATCCAGAAATATTGCCCAGACTATTTTCAAAATTTACTACAAAATCAGAATTTGGAGGTACTGGTCTTGGCTTATATATTTCAAAGAAGATTATAGAAGCACACAATGGAACTATAATAGGATATAATAATAATTTAAATGGTAAAATAAAAGGTGCTACATTTGAATTTATTCTTCCACTTTATAAATCAAAATAATGTTTTAAATATTATATTTATAATTATCTTTCTTTTTGGATATTTTTGTAGAAGATAACTCCAATTTTTTATGTGTTATAATATCTACGTGATTAGAAAAATTGTAATATCCATCATATATTTAATAATAACTAATCGAGTATAACCAATAAACTACATTAAATAATCTATATTCATTTGATTAATTCCTTACCTTATGTAATATTCTTTTTAGATATTAAAAGCATATTTTTATATTAGTTCTTTATTTG
>JBIOXM010000120.1:0-2649 GCA_044869655.1 Nitrososphaeraceae archaeon
ATATCAAGTTTTGAATTTCCATCAAATTGTTTTTTTGTTTGGTCGATATTTGTTTTATTTTCATAATAAGAAATTAAATCGGATAAAGCATTATTTTGAAGGTTAAAGATTAAATTTTCTGCAAGTCTTCTTTCTTCCTGGCTAATATTTGAATAGGCAACAATATCCTTTGGATTAATAATTACAGAATCCAAACCAGCTTTTATAGCATGATAGAGAAATACAGAATTGATTATTTTCCTCGCCTGTGGAGGAAGACCAAAGCTAACATTGCTTAATCCCAAAGTAGTAAAACAACCAGGCAGGTTTTCCTTTACTAGTTTAATTCCCTCCAAAGTGTTTTTTGCAGAATCTAGAAATTCTTCTTGGCCTGTAGCCAAAGTAAAGGTTAGAACATCAAAGATAAATTGCCAAGGTTTTAACCCATACTTTTTGCCTGTTTCAAATAAGAGGTATGCAGTTTCCAATTTTTCTTTTGGAGTTTTAGCCATTCCATTAGGTCCAATACACATTGCAATAGCAGGAACTCCATATTTTACCATAATAGGAGCTAGGGAATGAAATCGACTTCCATCCCCTTCCAAGTTGATTGAATTAATTATTGGTTTTCCTGGTATTTGTTTGATCGCAGATTCAATGACTTTAGGATCTGTTGAATCTATTACAAGAGGAGCTTCTATTTCTAAACACAGGCGTTTTACAAGCTGGCACATGAAATCATGTTCATCCGATCTCTCAGTGGTTGCTACGCATATATCTAAACAATGTGCTCCTTCTTCCACTTGGCTTCTGGCGAGATTGAGAAGACCCTCAAAATCATCTTTTAAAACCATCTCCTTTGCTTTTCTTGAGCCTTGGCTATTAACTCGCTCTCCTATAATTAATGGAGGAGGATTTTGTTGGATGTCAACAGCATTTAACGCTGAACTGATTCTTGCAATTTTGGCCATATTTCATTCATTCATTCCTTAATTTTTTTTTTGGAAGTAATATATAATCACAGGAAAATTTATAACAAGATAAAAATGTATATTAATTTTTTCTTGTTATATTATTCTCCTATCATGTTATTATTATTATTATTATTATGATTCAGGCTTATTTATTTTAATGATGTTATTGTAGTTGTTATCAATCATTTTTCTTAATTCAACAATATGTTCAGGAGTCGTTCCACAACAACCACCAATGATCTTTATATTCCTGTACTTTAAAATGAATTCTTCTAGTTTCTGTGACAATTTATCGGGTGTCATTTTATAAACTGCTTTGCCACCTTCGTTATGAGGCATACCAGCGTTAGGGACTACAAGAATAGGTAAATCTTGTTGCTCATCTAACCAAATAACACTTGGAGTCATTTCATCTGGTCCTGTAGAACAATTTAGACCAAAAATGTTGACTCCCATATCAGAGACTGTTGTATATGCTGATTGAACATTAGTTCCAAGAAGCATTTTCCCATATTGATCTAACGTTACATTTGCTATAATAGTTACTTCTTTTTGGACTTTTTTCATCGCATTATGACAAGCTTCTATTACTAGTTTTACTTCTAGGATATCCTGACTTGTTTCAATTAATAATGCATCAACGTTTCCCAGAATCAATCCTTCTGCTTGCAGAGCAAAAGCATTTATTATTTCATCTAAAGATATTCGGCCCAAATCAGGATCATTAGAACTGGGAAGAAAGCCTGAAGGTCCCATTGAACCAATTACAAAATGAGTTTTATCCTTGAACTCATTACATACCTGTCTGGCTAATTCTGCTGCTTGTTTGTTAAATTCTACTGTTTGATCTCCAAAACCATATTCGTCTAATTTGAATTTGTTTCCTCCAAAAGTGTTAGTTTCAATACAATCTGCTCCCGCGTTTAGATAATTCCTATGTATTTGCTTTATCCATTCTGGTCTACTCAGTATTAGTCCATCATTAAAACCATCTTTAGAATTGGGAAAATCTTGAGGTTGTGGATTTAACTTTTGAATTTCAGTACCCATTGCTCCATCAAAAAGTAATACCCTTTTTTTCAACGCCTCAAGAAAAGATTCAGTCATGCTTATATATTGTAATAATGAGAAATTTTGATTTATATATTATCGCATAATATTTAAAATAAAGAGAGAGAAAGAGGAAGAATAGCAATAAAAAATAGTTATTATCTTAAAAAGATAATGGAAGGGAGACCGCCACCATGATTTTTAATGATATTAATACTCATGATAATTCTAGCAAGAATTTTGCCAAGATCGACCAATATATTTTTGATATCAATAGTGTAATTAGGAAAATATGTAAAGAACAAATCCTAAAAAAAATTGATGATCGAGGTGTTGACATCCTTACTGAAGGTGATATCAAATCTGTATATGATACTGCTATTATCACAGTTATACACAAATTCATAACGATATCGAATGAATGTGAAAAAATCTATTTGCAAGAATGTCATCGGGCAGGAAAAGAGGCCGGTAAGATGAGGTAATAATCAAGGATAGAGAGGAGGAGGTGAAGTAAGGCTAAATACTCTACTCAAAATAAATAAGGTTTTATAATACAACTTTCCATATCATTTATGCAGAAGATTCGAACTAATGACTTATTTAGTTCTGAATTCGATTTGCTGCTGCAACCCAGAATCTCCAA
>JBIOXM010000121.1:0-2251 GCA_044869655.1 Nitrososphaeraceae archaeon
ATCCATAACATTATAATCCTAGTGATTTACACGACATTATGCCCGGAAGCCCGGTGGAGGAATATTTATTCCGCCGATTGTAGCGGCCAAGCATAAAGGCCTTTGGAGCCTTTGACCCCAGTTCGAATCTGGGCCGGGCTATTAAGTATTAAATTAAGATATCTATAGTTTTATGACTATGTAATATAAACAAAAATATCAAGGTAAGGAAAATTGTTAAATTCCATTATTTTTTTTATTATCAACAATGGGTATTTAAAATAATCACCTTCTCTAAATTATCTAATGCTGCATATAACAATCCTTTTCTTTGAGATAGGATTTTACAATAAACTAAAAGTGATTTTTCGATTGAATTTACCAAGTGCTTTTGTTGCATTGGATTTGGTGACCCATATGAGTTTCTGAATAATATTGATTTTTCAGGAGTTGTGTCCTTAAGAATAAACATTAATTCATCCAGATTTATTTTCAGGTGTGTAACCTTCAATATTTTATTTACATCATCCTTCGATATTTGACTTAGTGAAATATTCTCATTTTTTACAGCATGTTGCACTAATGTACCAATTAATTTGTGTACCTTTCTAAAGGGGATATTGTATTTGATTACAATCTGCTCTGCTATATCAAGAGATACACCATAGCTTTTGTTTGCTGAAATAAGAGTATTTTTTTTGTTCACCTTAAAAGTATCAATAATACCTTTCATTATATGTAAAGACTCTTTAACTATTGTAGACGAGTTGAACAAAAGTGGTTTCAGATCCTGTAAATCTCTATGATACCCTGAAGGAAGATTCTTTACTAGAGATAGTGAAGATATTAGCATTCCAATAACAATTGAAGTACGAGATCTGATTATTTCAAGTGGATCGGGGTTTTTTTTTTGTGGCATAACGCTAGACGTGGAGCTAAACCTATCTGATAGTTCAATGTAACTAAATTCAGAGGTAGACCATATTATGAAATCTTCAGCAATTCTGCTAAGCGTACTCATTAAGATTGAAAGACAAGACAAATATTCTATCATTGAATCTCTCGAACTTGTAGCATCGATAGAATTTTCCAATAAGCCTTGAAATCCTAAAAGCGAAGCCGTATAGTTTCTATCTATTGGTATTGCTGTTCCTCCAATGGCACAAGATCCAAGTGGTGATAAATTGATTTTGTCAAAAGAGGAACTTAATCTCTCAAGATCTCGTAAAAGGTTAAAAGAATAGGATAAAAGATAATGAGAAACCGTTCCTATTTGAGCTTGTTGTAAATGAGTATATAGCGATATTATTGTTTTAGTATGTTCTTTAGATTTTTCAACAAGAGATTTAATAAACTTGATAATTAATTCACAAATATCCATTACATCATCTCTTAATTTCATTCTTACATCCAAAATAACTTGATCGTTTCTTGATCGTCCCGTATGCATTTTTCCACCTATATCGATTCCGATATCTTGAATAACTAGGGCTTCGATTAGTTCATGTATATCTTCTGAAAGAGAGAGTCCATTGTTTGAAGATAGATTTGTGATTATCCCTTTCTTTTTTGATTCATATTTGATTTTACTTAATGATGAAAGAATTTTAGATAATTCATCAGACGTTAGAATTCCAATTTTGTTTAACATGAGACAATGAGCTTGAGTTCCCATAATATCATAACTAAGGATATTCATATCTTCATTAAGGGAAGAAAGAAAATTTAATACATCTTTATCTAAATTTTCTTTTTGTCTCGAGCGATACAAACTCTAAATCATTATCAATTGAAAAAATATATAATATATTTATTTATTCTGTGAGTATGATTCAACTTTAATAATCCTAGTGACTGATTTTATAAATCAATAAATGGACTCGATAAATAGTTAAATATGGTTTTTGATTATTTTATATAATGTCTCAAGATATACAACAAACTCGTAGACTCATTTTTGATGAATTATCAAAAATTGTAGATCCTGAAATAGGAGTATCGATTATGGAATTAGAATTGATTGATAAAGTAGATATTGAAGAAAAGGATGTAAATGTGGATTTACATTTGACAAGTCCATTTTGTCCCGCAGTATTTGGTTTTAAAATTGCTCAAGATGTCAGAGATAACATCTATAAAATAGAAGGAATCGAAAACGTAAAAATTAATGTAAGCAATCATTTTATGGCTGAGGCTATAAATAAGCAAGTAAATGAAAGCAAACCTCCTTCTAAGGAAGAGAACTCAGATTCTAGAGAACATGACAAAGAAA
>JBIOXM010000122.1:0-8597 GCA_044869655.1 Nitrososphaeraceae archaeon
CAATCCTCTATCATAATAAATGAAAGAATAACCATTTTGAGTACATTGATGAATGTAAGGTACAATAAAATAAAAATAAAGGACAATTCTTCACGTTGGGGAAGCTGTTCTAGTAAAGGAAATCTAAATTTCAGTCTTTATTTGGTGGCTTTTCCAATGGACATAATTGATTATGTTATTATCCATGAATTAGCACATTTGAAAGAATTCAATCATTCTAAAAAGTTTTGGGAGATAGTTATGAAGATGGATCAAAACTATAAACAAAAAATTTGTTATTTGAAAAAATATAGCAATTTTGTTATTCTGTAAGAGAAATTAAATTTAGGAAGCATTTAGCATTGTAACAAATATTCTAACAAAAACTCTTATCTTTAGGATTATTACTATTATTAATTTTTATGCCTCTTCTATACCCATGGGTAAATTCTTTATCGTATACTTTTGAAAATTGATATTCTATAGGTTCAAGAACATTTCCAACTATTATCAATGCAGTTTTAATTATTTTTTCTTTTTTTGTTTTCTCAGCAATATCTTTTAATGTTCCTTTTATTATTTTTTCATCCTTCCAAGTAGCTCGATATACCACAGCAGCTGGTGTATCAAGAGTATATCTTCCTCCTTTTAATAACTCCTCAACAATTTCCTTTATAAGATGAACACTTAAATAAAAAATCATAGTGCTACCATGTTTTGCCAACTCGGAAATTCTCTCTATTTCTGGAACTGGGGTCCTAAATTCGGCTCTTGTAATGATTAAAGTTTGAGTGATACCAGGTAATGTTAATTCTAAGTTCATTGAAGAGGCTGCGCCAAATGTAGCAGAGATGCCTGGAACTACCTTACAATTAATTCCTTCTTTTTCAAATTTATCAATCTGTTCTCTAATAGTACTGAACAAGGAAGGATCTCCATCGTGAAATCTTACCGCTAATTTTCCTTGTTTGGTAATATCTCTCAGGAGAGTAAAAATTTCATCTCTATTTAATAATGCGGCATCATACATCTTTACTTCTTTTTTTGCATACTGTAAAATTTCAGGATTCAATAAGGATCCTGAGTATATTACAAGATCAGCTTTTTCTAAGAGGTTTTTAGCTTTAATTGTTATTAACTCTGGATCGCCTGGACCAGATCCAACAAAATAGACAGTATTACTTTCTATCATTTCTTTTTACTACCATAATGGAAAAGTATGTTTGGCTAGGTTGTTTCTTACCCTTGATATCTTTTAATTGTTTAATCTCAAGTATATTTTCCTTGGTAGATACATCTTGAGCTATAGCTATCTGAGATTCATCACTAAAACCTGTTTCTGATAGCATGTCTATAACATTATCAAAATATCTTCCATCTTTTAAAAATACTATGGTATCAGATGATTTTACTGTATTTTTTACCTTATTTAAATCATAACAGGCTGGAACCACTGATAGATGTTCATCACCCTCTACCAAACTTATTTTCGATTCCGCAGCAAAAGCAAAGATAGATGTAATGCCTGGAATTATCTCTACTTCGATATCTTTGTGATTATTTTTCAACTCTCTATGAATATAAATCCATGTACTATACAGTGAAGGATCACCAACGGTCAAGTATAACGTTTTTTTGCCAGTTCTGACCATTTCCGAAATTTCAAGAGTGTTTTTTTTCCAATATTCTTTAAGAGAATTCTTGTCTTTAACCATAGGAAAAACCAAATTTACAATTTTGGTTGTTTTGTTAATAAATTGCGAAACAATAGATAATGCAATACTGGGTTTATCTGACTTAGAAGTAGGCACAAAAATGACATCAGCCTCCTTAATTAAATTTAAAGCTTTTATGGTTAATAATTCTGGATCGCCCGGACCACAACCAACACAAAAAAGTTTCATTTAATTGTTATTGATAACTGACTAATTTAAACCATAAAATACAATTAAAATATATACTATTTCATATCTTTGTTGCTGAAATTACCAAAACTGGATTTCTTGCCAACATCATAGTACCAGTTTGGGTTCTTCGCCCTTTTGAAATTATTATTTGGGTAAAATCAATATCCTTAAGTAAATTTGATCCATTAACCGTATTCATTGCATTAAACATAGTTTCGATAAGTATTGTAGTAATAACTAATCGACCTCCATGGTTCAATTTACTAATAGATTGTTCTATTAATGTTTGAGTTCTTCCTGTTGTACCTCCTATAACAATACCATCTACACGAGGTAATGTTTTTAGCAAATCCATTGCATTTCCGAGTAGTATTTCTGCAGAAAGGTTAAATTTTTCAAGGTTTTTTTTGGTTAGGTTAACTGCCTGAGAATCCAAATCAACTCCAAAGACTTTTCCCTTCTGACATTGAAAACAAAGTTCCACTGTAATACTGCCACTTCCACATCCTATATCAATAACTGAATTATTTTCCTTTAACCGTAGTTTGCTTATTATTATGGAACGAACCTCTTCTTTAGTAATAGGCACTTCCTCTTCGCGTAAAAAAAATTCATCAGGAATACCAGGAGATTTACTATTCCAAGCCATATTTCATTTACGTTGCAAGATTTTGATGTAATCCTGTATATGATAGTATCATAAACATTACTAACAAAAAAATAAAAGGAAAAATACCGTTAGTAATGAATTTTCTTTTCTCAGTTTTAGGTACTTTCGGCAAAATCTTTTTTGAAATCCAATAAGAAATAATATAGAAAAACAGACCCATTATTATAATAATGCCTAGTATAGTTCCTTGACTAGTGTCCGGAGATATACTAAATGCTATACTCACACCTGCTATAATACCCAATATCGCTCGCATGTAGTAAATTTTATCGATAGGTTCCAAATACTATGTTCCTTTAATAACAGGGAGTTTAATTTCTTCCGGTTGAAACTTTAGTAAATTTGTAGTTAATATTTAGCTACTCTCTTCTTTAAATTAACATTGGAGTTATCATCTATAGAGTTAAGATATGTTATTAATTATGTAAATTTACGGCTTAGAAGTGGTGGATACTATTTAAGCCAAATCACTGCAATTACAAAAGATTCTCTGGCGTTAAAATTTCATCATTCTACTGAACAAGATATTCTTTTGGTAGTTTCTACGAAAGGATTTTGGGTTACTAAAATATTATTTAAACAAGTCGAAGAAAACGATTTAGTTAGAAATGCAAGGAAAGAACTTGAAAGAGCGCGCATAATATCTATTCAACAATTGAATTCAGAAAGAATAGTTTTTTTCAAATTTGAACATCATAATAATGAAATTCGACATTTAATATGCGAATTCTTTGGTCAGGGAAACATAATAATTTGTGACGAAACAATGAAAATAATTTCAATTCTTAACCCATTAGATGTAAGACACAGAACTTTACACGTAGGATTAAAATATGCAGCTCCTCCGTCATTGGGATCAGATATCTTTGAAATATCAAGTGAAGAGTTTGAATCAAAATTTCGTAATGAAACAAAAAATATAGAAATTACAAAATGGTTAGGACGAATTCTATCGTTGCCAAAAAAATTTGTTGAGGAAATACTTTTTCGTTCTTGCATTAGTACTAATAGTAAAATAAAAGAAATCACAAATGATGAACTTGGCATAATATTTACCAATACAAAAGAATTGGTAAATGAAGTAATTTGTGAAAAAAAACATTCTCCAATAGTTATTTTAGATCCTGAAAATGCTCCTATTGAGGCGTCTCACGTTGAATTAAAAAAAATGGTGGATTCAAATAGAAAATCTGTACCCACATTCATGGATGCACTAGATGAAGTTTTATGTAATGATCTAATTACTATAGGTAAAAAAATTCATACAATAGAACTTGATAAAAAAATTTCAATGCTCGAACATGACCTTCATGAACAAGATAAGGCTAAACAAAAAGTGTTATCTAAATCCAATTCCATAAGAAGTCTTGCTTCTGATTTAATGAATATATCTATCACCGACAGAAATGAATTAAATGGTTTATTAAATAAACATTCTTCTATCTTAATAACAGAGAAGGGAAAAAAATATTTGGATATAGTAGAAGAACTAATTCCATTAGATGATAATTTAAGAAAAGTTTCTTCATTACTGTATGAAAGGGCAAAGGAGATGGAAAGAGGGAGTGAAACTATTGATAGGGCGAGGATTAAAATACTCCAAGAAATACAAGAATTAAAAAACAAAACAACTCTTGCGGAAAAAAAAATAAAATTAAAAGAACAAACAACAAAGGAATGGTTTGAAAGATATAGATGGTTTATTACTTCTAATGGATTACTAGTAATAGGAGGTCGAGATAGCTCCTCAAATTCAGCTATAATAAGGAAACATATGACAGATCAAGATCTGGTTTTTCACGCTGAAATACATGGTTCGCCTTTTTTTTTAATAAAAAATATCGGACATAGTGCTGAAGATATGTCTACAAATAATCAAAGCATTATAGAAACGGCGATCGCAACTATTTCATTTAGTAGAGGATGGAAAGAAGGTTTATCAAGTGCTGACTCATACTGGGTATATCCTTATCAAGTTAAAAAAGGTGCTCCTACCGGTCAATTTCTTCCAAAAGGGTCTTTTGTAATTGAAGGTAAGAGAAATTTTGTTAAGGCTCTAGAGTTAAAATTATCAATAGGTGTTACGAAAGAAGGTAATGGAATTTATAGACTATTATGCGGACCTTTCGATAGTATAAAACTAAAATCTATAATTTATTGTATTATAGTTCCAGGAACTATAGATCCTATGAATGCTGCAAAAAAGATAAAATCCGAATTCATTACACATTCCAAGAATGTGAATTATGATGAAGAAGAATTAACCGAATATTTAAAAAAAATCCCTTTAGATGATTTAATTAGGATACTTCCTCCAGGTAAAATCAAAATAGCCTCATCAGGAAAAGGAAAACTAGGAGAAAATCACTAAGCAATTTTTATGCCGTAAACTAATTAAGGTCGATAATACAAATAGTCGATGTGGGAACCGATCTAGGAAGCAAACACAGAGATGCAAATATGACAACGAGGGTTTTAGTAAGAGATGTCATGAACAGCCCAATTATTTCATCTTCTCCTGATTCTAATATAAAAGAAATTGCTGAAAAAATGAAAACAGAAAGGATTGGTAGCATTGTTATATTCGAGAACAAAGAACCGGTCGGTATAGTCACTGATTGGGATATTGTTACTGATGGATTTTCTAGGGATGTACCTCCTAGTTCAATTATTGCATCAGAAATTATGAAAAAACTTTATACCATTGAAGGCGAAGCTACCATAACAGAGGCAGCTAGGATGTTGAGAAAACATAACATTAAACGTCTTGGGGTTGTTTATAAAAATAGACTGGTAGGTATCATATCATCATCAGATGTCATAGCAGTTACTCCTGAATTAATAGATGTCGTGTCCGAAAAATCAGCTTTAATTCGTGGTGAAACGGGTCGTCCACAAGGGCACATTTCCGGATATTGTGATGAATGTGGAGAATGGTCAGATCTATTATTATATAGTGATGGAACGTTTACTTGTGAAGAATGCAGAGGAGAATCTGCATTACCATAATAAAACCAATCAATGAATTATTTGTTTTATCTATATCATTGTTGTATTAATTAATCTTATCTTATCTTCCTATCAAAAAGACGTCTATCCTTTAAATATTCTTAATATAGTAACTTCAGCAAATTATTTCAATTATTATATTAATTCACAAAATATTAAGATCTTAAATAAGGTAACAATGTGATTATAATGAAAGTTTGAAATTAAAATATTTGATGGATTCCTTTATATCTATTATTCTATTCTATACTTATTTTTTCTTATTCTTATTATATAATTCCATACCTCAATAATATTAAATAACTTTTATTATAAAATTTTTATAAGTTGATTTTTAATATTATTTTATATAAAAAAATTACGAGAGTTGTACTTTGATGTTTATTATAATTTAATGATAGTGATAGCAATAGTAATAATTAATCAGGAACAAATTGTCATTATTAATATTAATCATAAAATAATCAACAATATGTGTTAGCACCTTATCATAATAACATTTCACAATTTCTAGTCTTTACCAGTAGCGTTTTTGAAATATTCATATTTCAAACTGAATATTCTTTTCCCATTTCTTGGATAAACGCTATTCTCATTGTCAAAAATGATTGGAGATATTATCTCTCTTCAAAAGCAATTGGTGGGAAGTAAGAATTTAATGAAAGCCAAATTTAAAAATAACCTGATCCCAATTCTTTTAATCCCTTTTATTATCGTTCTCCTAACTTTTATAACAATTCCGTATCTCAATGTTATATTTGCTGAAGAAGTTAGAGGTACCATTCCGGTAGGTGAAAGTCCTTTTGGTTTAAATCTACCACTTGGAATAAATAATTTTAATCTGTCTACCTTTGAAGGCGGAGTTAAAGAGCAAGAAGGTGAATTCTCAGCTATTAATAGTCAAATATTTAGTAACAATTTCCTTCCTAAAGAATCCGAAAAAATAATGATACAACATAACCCAGGGACATCTGATCTTGTTGTTGATCCCTCCCGTTCCACTTTATTATCGCAGGTTTTACAGGTATTACAAACTCCAAACTCTGAATGTGATAAATGCTTTGCATCAGAGAGTGTAGGCGGAACATTACCACCGAAACGTGTTGTTGAGTTGGAAACATACTTAGCCGATCCAGCTAATACTGTACCAATTGGTGCTGACCCAGATGTTAACACCATAGCAGAATTATGCTCTGCAATTGTGGGGGCTGCTGGTACGGTTCCAATTTCAGAACAAGATATAAGAAATCTTTTAGATGATGCTTTAGAAAGTCCCCCTCCAGGCCAAATCCAACAAGTAATTGACTGTTTGGTTCTTGCTGGTTTAATAACTACACAACAAGAAATTGTAGTAGACACTACACTAGATAGTGCGACTGATGGAAATGAAGATCCTGTAGAAAATTTGAGTTCAACAACTTCAAACGACATTGAATTTGAATTTTCTGGTACCACAAATGCTGATGATGAGCAGGTAACAGAGCGTGGCTTTGTATGCATGTTAGATGATGGTGAACCTATAGATTGTACTGATGATACTAGCGAGTCCTTTACTGGTAGTGAAGAATTTAACAATTTGTCTCCTGGTACTCACACCTTTATAGTAGCAGCCTTTGTTGTTGTAAATGAACAAACAATAGTTGATCTAACTCCTGTAACTTTTACATGGACAATTGTACCAATTGTAGTAGACACTACACTAGATAGTGCGACTGATGGAAATGAAGATCCTGTAGAAAATTTGAGTTCAACAACTTCAAACGACATTAACTTTACATTTTCTGGTCAGATAACTCCTGAGGGTACCGAAGTTGATAGTCAAGGGTTTCAATGTAGATTAGATGAACAACCAAATTTTGTACCTTGTAATGGTCCTACGACTAATGATTTTACTGGTAGTCAACTCTATACTAATTTGTCTCCTGGTACTCACACCTTCGAAGTAAGAGCCTTTGTTGTTGTAAATGAACAAACAATAGTTGATCTAACTCCTGTAACTTTTACATGGACAATTGTACCAATTGTAGTAGACACTACACTCGACGCAATTGATGGAAATGATGATACTATTACAGATGGAGACTCAACAACTTCAAACGACATTGAATTTACTTTCTCTGGTGAGGTAACAAATGCTGATCCTGAAGATTTTGAGGATCAAGGTTTTATATGTACAATAGATGGGGATCCTATCGATGAATGTGGCAGTCCTTTGAACGATTTCACAGGTAGTGAAGAATTTATGAACTTACCTCCTGGTGAACATACTTTTACGGTAGCAGCTTTTATTGTTATTAATGAAAACACAATAATTGATCCAGCACCCGAATCTATTACTTGGACAATTGAAGAAGACGATAATGACAATAACCCACCACCTAATGACAATAACCCACCACCTAATGACAATAACAACAAGCCATCATCAAATAACAACAAGCCATCATCAAAAGATGGTCCTTCTCAAGTACCAAACGAAGCTGGAGGAAAACCAGAAACAGGAATAACTCCATTTGGTAATGGACCAACTGGTGCTTCGCCATTTTCTCCTATAACACCCGTAGGTATTGATCCATCTATACCTCGTGATATATCAGTATATGTTCAACAATATAAGAAGCCCGGTCCCATAAGTGTAAAATACGGTACTCAAGTAGGAAACCAGTGTCTATTACAATTGGATAGAGATCTCTTAATCGACCCAGAAAATATGTCCAAAATTAGAGATCAAATACTCAACTCAAAAAATATGTCTCTTTTCTCCAAAGAGAATTCTTTAATCACCTTAGACGGTCAGCTTGACATATATGGAGAAATATCTTTGTCAAATACTACATCAGGCAATCAGACCACTAACTCTACAATGGACCATAATCCATCTCCTGATAACAGCACAACTAAACTAGAACCAAAAAAAGAAACTCAACCGACAATTCAACTGTTGGATTTGATAACAATAGGTAACACCACTATAGCAAAGATAGACAATTGCAATCAAACAACACTTGATACATATGGTAATTTTTCTAAAT
>JBIOXM010000123.1:0-5104 GCA_044869655.1 Nitrososphaeraceae archaeon
GAGATAAAAAACTATTTTACAAACTAGTACATTTTCGCAAATGAATATCGTTATTTTATTTCATGCAATAGTTAGGTAAAAGAAAAAACTATTTTACTTAACTATTACATTTTAATGGACTTGGACTAATATTTGTCTGGCTGTCTATTACAGCATTATTATATTGGAGTAGGTGCTACCAATACAACAAATAATAAATGAAAATGAAAGGCAATAAAGTTTGTGGAGTATTCGACGAATGTATACTTATATGTATAACAAATATGTGTGAATAATATCTAAATTTAACTAAACTACTGTAAATATCAAGTTATTAAGTACATATTCGATAATTTGACTAGGACTAGATTCCAGTTACTTACTATATATAGAGAATGAAAGATATATTCAAGATATGTTATCATTAGGTGGTTATATAGATATTCATAGAGTCAATGGAAAATTTATTTTTTATTCTCTTATCCTATAAAGAGATAAAAAGAAAAAGATAATTCTTTAGTATAATGATAAACTTAGAATTTATTTATATGTCTTCAGTGGCAAATTGAAGACTTCTTGTGTATTTGTTTGTATTATTCCATGGATTATTCCCATTACTTTATCATAAGGCGCGT
Source organism: Nitrososphaeraceae archaeon (assembly GCA_044869655.1). Lineage (GTDB taxonomy): Archaea > Thermoproteota > Nitrososphaeria > Nitrososphaerales > Nitrososphaeraceae > TH1177. Next base: position 615 of record JBIOXM010000123.1, read on the forward strand.
GTGATTCTATTATTTCTTTGAGTTGTTGAAGACCTGATTCTATAGCGTTTGCATTTTCGGTAGCATTGGAAGGTATATTTTGTTTGATTGTAGAATTAAATAATTCTATTGCATTGTTGGTTAATTCTTTAGATGTTTGATATGATGCTATATTAGCTATTCTTGTACCATTCTTAGTTGTACTAGCATTTGAAATCTTATCTGTATATTTGCTCATACTCATACTTGTCATACTACTGTTAGCTTCATCATGATTCATATTCATGCCTGACATAGTATTGGTGTTATTGCTGCTTGTGCCATTAGTATTATTGCCATGAAACATACTACTACTGTCATCATTATTGCTACTACTCATCTTCATATTACTCATAGCTGAAATATTCATTGGTTTTGTACCAAGTGCATCAGCATATGACAAATCAATTGAATTTATTAAATCAGCAAAATGTAATGCATGAATGGTTGAGTTGGTCATTGCATCCGGATCAATTCTTACGGATATTGCTTCTGCTAATATATCATTAAAATCTTCCACGGAACTGGTGATATCTTGACTATTTTTTTCTATAGCAATATTGGTTTCATTTATAACTGATGATATATCATTTGCAACTCTTTTATTTCTTTCAGAAATCTCTTTTTTGATATTTTTTGTATATAATTCATCAATATTGTTTAGATGTTCCTTAGCTAACGATTGATTATTAGCAACTAAATTACTATTAATTAACTTCATCTCCGTTTGCATGTGGTCTATTAATGCCAAAAAAGAAGCACTTTCATCTCCAGCAAAGTTGTGACCATAGATTTGGTGGTTGTAGATGCTACTACCAAATAATAAAAGTGCTACTACTCCTAATACTATTATAATTGTACTTAACAATTGATTTGGTTTATTGTTACCCATCTTATTCCATTTCATGATTAATAAAATTATTCTAACAAACCATAGATAAAATTTATGATACAACTTTCGAATAGATCAAATAATTTACTTAGTTTCATTCTCTTTTTGATCCTTATGGGTCAACATTCTAAAATTTTATCGTTATTGCAACTCTTCTTTTATTCTAAAAAAGTTATTTGTTTATAGTTGTAGTAAACAGGTAGGTAATAAATGTGGAAATTTATAATAGTGCATCGTTGACTATACTATAAATAATATTAATTCCTTGACAAGATTGATTAAATTAACTAAAAGAATTATTATCTTTTTGATTTAAGAGTTCTATGGTTTTACTAAGTTTCTCTTTACTTTTTTTATTAAAATAATAACTAGTAATTCCAATGATTACAGCTAAAATAATTGCAAGCAATGTAAAAGAATCCAATGCAGGTACAAATCTAGAATCAGTATTATTCATGTTATAGATTCTATCAGTATTGTTACTACTGATACTAGTTTGTGTCGGGTAGGAAGAAGAAGTAGTAGAAGTAGAAGTAGAAGAAGAACTATTGACTGTAGGATTGAATCTATAATTAAGATCATAATCTGATGGTCTCTGAGCTGCCATAGCCACGTTCCATTCACCAGGTTGGCTTATATATCCTCCACGAACCGAATAAACTCCTGTAGAGACTTTGGAAAGTTTAGTGGTTATAGGTCCAATATCTGCTTGATCATTTTTAAAAATCATTCTTACAGTTAGTATTTTAGAATATGGTTGTCCATTTGTATCAGTAAAAGTAATCTTAAATGTATTAAATCCCGAATAGAACGGATTAATTTCAATTTTTGTATTTACATTTAATATTTTTACTTCCTTGACATAGCTGTTGTTCTTGAAATTACTCATTGACGTATCATTCATTGTTGTCATAACACTACCACCAGGCATTACCATAGTATGAGAACCTTCATTCATTGAAGGCATACTCATTGAAGCTGTAGTAGTCGGAGGAGATGTGACAGTAAGAAGAGATGCTACAAGTAATACCCCTATCGCAACCAAGGATTCAATTTTAATTGTCTTATTAAATTTGCCAAATATGTCTATTTTATTTGATTTTATTATTCTTTCTGGATTTTCTTCTTCTTCTTGTTGTTGTATTGTATCTTTTTTATGATTCTCATCAGCAATATCTCTACTATTTTTATTTAAATTATCGTTTTTGTTGATATTTTCTTTATTCTTCTTACCTAAACTTGCTACTTTGACAATAGTATTGTGAAGTTTTAGTTGATGAAAGCCTCCTAAAAGAATTAAAGGTATTATAGTAAGTAATTTGATTATTAGAGTATTTCCATACTCACTGTTAAAAAGAAAATTAAAATTGTTAATATTAATCCAAGCCATGTAAATTCCACTAATCCCGATTATTCCCAATGAAATGGTAGCAACAATGGAAAATCGTGGAAGTAATAGTGCTAAATAGTAATTAAAGATGAATCTTTTTTTTACATTTATAGAAATAATCTCATTAGATGTTCTTGTTGGAATTTTTTGAGAACTAATATGTTCTATTTCAGTTTCACCATTTATCTTATCTTTGATTGCTGCTAACAAAACTGTAGACAGATAGAATAGACCACCAACCCATACAGAAATTGACATAAAATGAAGCCAATCAAGAGAAACAGCAACTGAGGGAAAAAAATCTACTGCTGCATTATGACTTGTCATGCTATTTGCTAATATACTCATAGAGCCAGCTACAAAAGCAATAGCAAGTAATGTTAAAGGAAATAAATTTTCGATTTTCTTTACCTTGTAACGTTTTTCTAATGCTTGAAATTGATCATTATTACTTGTTTTACTCTTCATTTTTCTCTTTTTTTTTCCAAGATAATAATAATAGACAACTGAAGATACAATTATCACAATTGATGTTGTTATCCTTACTAACCACAGAAACCCAGAAGGTCCTTGTAGAAGTGATAAGAAAATTGATGTGTAACTAGAAACGTCATTATTAGGAGCTAATTCAGTTATTTGCAAAAATAATAGTATATTTGCTGAAATTATTATTGTAACAGAGACAATTACAAGTATTATACTGAATCTTTTATTATATCTTAAATTCGTAGTCGTCATCGTATTATTTACAGTTGTGTTATTAGTCAATTTAGTTAATCCCAGATTTGTATTGACAATTATTATTTTTTTACCAAATGACTCCCACAAAAATAAGTGAGAAAAAATTACACCAATAACTGTTATCTGAGATATTATGAGTGGCCATTTTATCAGTCCATCTAAACTAGATGTTATAGCCTGTACTTTGTAATGTGTTTTGTCATTTGCTAATCCCATTATGGGTGAGGTTGGTACAGATGATGAAGCTGAACTTTGACCTACATTGCCGATTCCAAAGACATATGAGCCTTTTGCTATATGTCCATCATCAGCAGATTGAGTCATCCATGAGACTGTATATACTCCATCACTCAGTTTTTTGGTATCCAATGTAGTCATTGCTTCTCTATCATGATCCCCTATAATTACAAAATTTCCCTTATCTACTCTTTCATTCTTGTCATTAAGAACTTGGATAGTGCTTACTGCTGGTATAGGTCTTTCTGAAAAATCAATAATGACTTTTGATGGTAACTCTTCCTTTTTTAGTATAGAATCATGGGAAGGAATTTGGCTTATAGGAATAGAATGAGCATAAGTCTTTTTCGATAAAAATGGGGACTCTGAAATTGATAAAAGAAGAATACTACTTATAATTATTATTATAAAGATGAGCCAAAAATAATGATAAACTCTTGTGGGTTTATTTTTGAGCAAATTTTTATCCACCTCTATTTTTTGTGTATAAAAGAATAGCTATGTACCTTGATACAAAAATTATGGTATAAATTGTAGCTGTTAATCTCTTTAAGGAATAGTTACTTCGTCCCTAGGTATTGGACAGGAAAAACCACCTGCTATTTGCTCACTTACTACACCTTGTGAAATGGCAGTTTTGGTATTGTTTCCAGATGATGAATCTTCATCCTCATCACCTGCACCAGGTACACATGAATAACTTAAATGAATAGGTGTATTGTCAACTGTGCCTGTTAGTGTATATGTATAGGTAGTTTCTGCACTTGGAAAGAACGTAGCAGTATAATGTGAAGGATTCTCTTCATCAGGTTCAAAATCTAGTGTCTTATTCTTTGGTCCTGCTGATACTTCCACTTTTAACGTTTTTTCTAATCCAGCGACTGGTTTTGTTCCATTAGCATCTTCAGCTAATGGATCATTAGGATCTGGAATATAAGCAAAAAATTCAACTCCTGATTTGTCATTTATAAAAACTGGTTCACCGATTGAACCAACGACAAATAGATATGGTTTTTCATTGATTGAAAGAAGTTGTTTTTCATGAGCATAAGCAAACTGTGAACCTACAGATAGAATTAAACTGAAAGCAACGAAGATCATTGCAGATAGTAGAAAATATTTCATATTTGTTTTAGTTATCATTTTAACATATCCATGTGAAAGTACAATAAAAGGTTATTAGTACATCTGACGAATTTTATTAGTGCTTAT
>JBIOXM010000124.1:0-2602 GCA_044869655.1 Nitrososphaeraceae archaeon
CTGGAAGTATCTGTTTTACATCTATTATATTGTTGGTTCCAGGATCTACCCATCTATGGGCATGAAGATGAAATGTATGTTGATGATCTGTAGGATTACCTGCATGACCAACCCCTAAAATATGAAACCGTATTTTTTGGTCTACTACTCCAGTCAGGGTGGGGTTTGTCCACAATGGGCTTTGTTTATACTTATTGTGATTATCAATTTCCATACCCCAAAACGTAGAACCAACCATGAACATGATAAAATCTTTATCTAACTTGTTAAGAGGAAATTCTTGGATCTTACCTTTTATCAGACCTGTAGTAACATTATTCTTTGGATTCACAATTACTGCTCCAAATAGCCCATTCTCTCCGCTTTTGCTATCATCAATATATAGAAAAGTTCCTGATTGAGATGCTAAAAATTCTTCACTATTTATGAGGTTGCCATTTTTGTCCTTAATATTTACATTAACATAATCACCTTCATTAAAAACTAATGTCGGACCAGGAATAGTAGCTAATTTGCTATATTTAGAAGTCAAATCTATGTTATTACTGCTACTAGTAATATCAGAAGATGATGAATAACCATTGCTTTTAACATGACTAATCATTTTATAAGCTGGTTGTCCAGTTGGTAAAGTAACAACTATCATTTCAATCTTGTGCATAGAATTGTTGCTAGTTTTATTATTAGGTGATGATGAAAAATTATTACCTTCAAATGATGAAGATATAGAAGTCAGAGTGTGAAAAACTTCTTTTTTGTTATCTTTTACTGTATTCTTATTGTTTTCTAAAGTGACAGATTCATTGTTCTCTTTCTCTTTTGATATTTGTTGTGTTTGTTCTTGGTCTTGTTCTTGTTCTTGTTGTTGTTGTTGTTGTGCCGACGCTATCTCAACAACAGGAAGATTTAGTGCTAAGATAGGACCAGTGGCGACTGTTAGTATCATAAAGAGAAGCATGTAAGTCTTGAAGGATGTTGATATTATTGTTGTATGTTTCGAATTAAAACTTTTATTTGAATTTCGGTTTTTGTTTCTCATATTATTCACTTCCTACTAAAGATATCTCTCCATTATTATCACTAGTACCATGCATTATTGGTGATATTGCAGGAACACCGGTACTATTACCAATATCTTTACTATTATTACTACCACCTTGTATCTGTGGCGATGGTCCCGGAATGCTTGAAGTACTAGTTGTAGTATCATCTGCAATCACTTGAAATTTCCCTTTCATTCCTGAAAGTAAATGAATAGGCATTTTATCATAATAAGAAGTACTATTATTAGCACTAATAGTAAATACATGGTTTTCAAGTGGCCCTATATTCTCAAAATTAGTTCTCTGATGGGTTCCAGGTTTGAGCCATTTATAGCCGTCAATAACAAAATGATGAAAATCTGTACCAACAGATTCAATGTGAAATCTTACTAAATCATTTTTTGATGCTACAAGGGTAGGATTTACCCATAATGGTGTGTGTTTATGGTTATTTTTATTATCTATCTCTACACCCCAAAATGCATCATCAGTTACAAATAAAACAAAATCTTTCTTTATATCTCCTACATTTACCTCTTTCGGAATTCCATTTACTAAAGCATCTACTTTTCCATTGGCAGGATTAACTATTACTGTAGCAAAGAGACCATTTGTTTCGACCCCATTTATGTTCATACCAGACGAACCTTTACCAAATGTATGGTCATGAAAAGGCCATGATCCCCTTGTTCCCTCTGCAGCAGTCCATACATATGTATATGAATCATTGGGCGTTGCACCTTGATTTGAAACTCTGTTTGACATCTTTAAAGATCCATCACTTGTAATTGTATAATGAACTCCATGTGTGTGAAGACTCACTGCCCCACGCCCAATCTCATTAATTAATGTTAACCTTGCCTTATCGCCTTCCGTCATTATTATTGTGGGACCTGGTATTGTTGGAAGAGCGCTATATCTTGATGTAATATCTTTTGTCTGGTTTTCCTTATCAGTAATCTTGTATTCCAACATTTTATATGCGGTATGACCATCAGGTAACTCTACTGCAGCCATTTTTATTTCATGAAGTTTAACAAATGGATTATCAGAACTGACGTTGTTTTGGCTAGATTGAGCGATAACAGGTATAATAAAAGACAATTGATGAACAAAAATAAATCCAACAACTATTACTATCGATAATTTTACAAGGTGTTTATGTTCTACATTCAAATACATTCTTAATCTAATATCTAGGCTTTGGAAATATATAAATAAACGGTATACTTTGAAATCAAAAGTAATTAATTGTAATTAATTGCAGTTTCCTCTCCTTTACTGTCAATTCTAATTAAAAGTATATTATTATCAATTCTTTATTCTTTGAAAGGAGGTCTACTCAGTATATATAATCGCATGGTTTCAATCTCTAGTGTATATAATTGAACTTTATTTAGTTTTTTTGTATGATCTTTATATCTAATAAAGCCCTATATGTATATTGAGGAAATAACAAATGGAATCCACATTAGTAAAAAAAAGTAATATTGAAATCGGTATCGGACTATCTGAAGAATCTCTTAACGGTGTAATAAAAATTCTAAATAATGTATTAT
>JBIOXM010000125.1:0-9792 GCA_044869655.1 Nitrososphaeraceae archaeon
ATATCTTTATTTCCAAATTTATTTTCCTTATAGGCAGAATATAATTTTATAATTTGACCGTGTTTAATCTGATAATCTCCAATATAATGTATGATTTCCTCGTATTTATCGTCCAATGTTAACAAAGAGTGTGCTAACCCAGCATCAAGTAAAATATGGTTATCATCACCAATATCCATAACCCTTCTTGCAAAAATAATTCCAGGCCCCCAAATATTTTGATTGTTATTCGCATCATTGACTATAAAAACTGGACCAGATGCAATTCCAATCCTAACAGATAAGGAGGATTCGCTATCTTTCCCCATATTATGTTTTTTTAATTTAGTATGTAATTGTATACTCAAGTCTAGAGGTGCTTCAGGATTTGCTGTAAATCCTATTGCCATTCCATCACCGGTAGGAAGGACCTTTTTATCTAAGTTTTTTCTAAATATTTCACTTGATATTACAAAATTGTTTAAAAATTCTATTTTTTCTATTTGTTTTCTAACAGACAAGCTAGGGCTTGAAAGCCCAACAATATCAATAAAGAAAAAATTAGCATTTATGACACTAGACGGACCGAGATCAGATATTCCAGTATTTCCATAGATACCTATTAATTTTTTATATAATTCTAAATGATGTTCATGAAAAGCCATATCAAGGTAAAAAACAGGTTCAGTTTTTATTGATGCTTTACAAACACTACAAATTAGAGATGAAGAATTAGGGAATGACAGCGAGTTTTTATCTAGTTCGAATTTAATCCATGAATGAGATGTAGAACTGAATCCAGTTAATGATAAAAATTTCATTCTTCTAACTATTTCATCATCTTTTTCATCTAATTTTATCTGTAACACTCCATCAAAGAGAGGGCGTATCTTGTCTATGAGAGATTGGTCAACAACTGTGTTATCTATTGTAAAAAGTGAAAGTATATTATTATGTTTTAATGAAAAAGACAAAGAATTAATAAATCGTAAAACTTCTTTTTCATCGAAAATATTAAAAAGATGGGAAAGAGAATCAATAACCATGCAAATTTTTTTCTGTTGAAGAGCAGGCAAACTATTTTCTCCTTTTTCATTATTATGACGATTTTTTTGTTCCATCTTTGAGGATAAAATAAGTTTATCTATTTCCTTTTTAACATCAGCTAAACTATCCGTAGTTTCAGAATTGTTGGATTCTAAAGAATTCATTTGTTCTCTCATAAAAGGATTAATAAAGAAAGAATTAGATTCAATAATAGAAGATAAGCTATTAAATAAATTTTGATACTGTCTTTCAGTTAATGTTGAACTCAAGAAAATACCACTATTACCAATTTTCAAAAGTGATTCGAAAAAGGTTTTGCAATATGTAGTTTTTCCAGATCTACCAGGCCCCATAATTAAGAAAAGTGTATTGTCGCCATTTTGATCTTCTGAATGATCCTTTCCAAGTAATTCTTTATATCCTGGGATTGGCAATATGATCTTCAATATAGATAATGATTTATTTAAAGATAGAGATGATTTTTAAAGGAGATTTATATAAAAAATAAGGAGCTCGATCAATATTAATGATCGAATTTTGTGTCATATATTTACATAGTATTTTTAGAAATAACTCAATTCATTTGAAAATCTTCTATTAAAAATTTCTCTTCTCCTTTGTATTGATTTATTTTGCCTTTTACGGAATCAATAAAAAATATTCTTATTACACTTGTACCTTAGTTAAAACTATGAAAAAATGTATAGCTTTTCATTCATATAAAGGTGGTACAGGAAAATCTACAATTAGTGCTAATATTTCTGTATTACTAGTTAAAATGGGATACAATGTTCTTCTTCTTGATATGGACGTTTATGCTCCAACCTTACAGACTTATTTCACTCAAGAACCAAAGTATTGGATCAATAATTTTCTATTTAATACAGCAGAATTTGAAAATATTATTTACGATCTAACGCATATTATAAGAAATTTTCCCGATACAAAAGGATCTCCAGAAAAATTGGGAAAACTTTTTGTTGCTTTTTCAAATTCTTCAAAAGAAGAAATAACGAAATTAGATGGAACATTAAGAAATGATGCCTCAAAACTAGAATTATTACGTAAATTTATCATTATTAAAGAAGAAATGGCTTATCAAAATAATATTGATTACATAATTATAGATACTAGTCCAGGAGTACGCTATTGGTCTATCAACTCTCTGGCAATAGCGGATCTCATCCTATTATCCTTAAAAATGGATAGCATTGATATTGAAGGCACAAAAAAAATGGCTAGTGAAATTTATTCAGCTTTTACAAAATTAGGAACCAAGTCTGTTTTGCTTTTCAATAGAGCAGCTGGATATTGTCTTCCTCCTAATTTGATTATAGAAAATTCCTATGCTCCAGAAGCTAATTATGCAAATGTAATAGCCGAACAGTCCAAAGTTACTAATACATTTAAAAAGGATGTAGATATGGAGATTATCGGTAATATACCCTGTTATTGTGATATCCAATTCGATAACAAGGAGTTTCTAACTGTATTGAAACATCCTTATCATCCATTTACTCATTTACTAAAAGATTTGGTGGATAAGATAGAAAAAATCTAGAAATTTTTTTTCCCTTTTTAATACTTATAACAAAGATATGTTATTGTTTATTTTTTTCAAGATTGAAAGGGAATCTTTTACTCATAGATCTAAATCCAAAATCTAAATCCAACTCCATGGTTTCATATTTCTGAGATTACATTGTTTAGCAATTATTGATTTTGCTTTATTAGATGCATTTTTTTCGTCGAGATTTTTTAAATAATAGAGAAACAACTTTTCATACAGTTGTTTTGCTTTTTCTTCTGTAAATTCTTTATAAATAGATTGTTTTCCTTGGTTTTCTTCAATATTTTTGTTGATGATAAAGCCATCTTTCTCATCTAATCCCTTAACAAATAAATATTCTTTCTTACATAATTCACATGTTTCATCAAAAAATTTTGGATGTTTTAAACATGAAACCACAAATATATTAAACTAAATTAATATAAAAGAGTGATTTAGAAATTATTAATATCTTTTTATTTGTTTTTTAAACGATATCCATAATTAACAGATTGTAAAAAATAATTTTGAGTTGTCAGATCTCAATCAGTTACTTGTCCGCAGAATTAAGGAAGGAACCGTCATTGATCATATCGTTCCTGGAAAGGCTTTTAATGTTTTAAAAACTCTTAATATAACTGGAAAAGAAGGAAATATAGTTACAGTTGCATTAAATGTGCCTAGTAGTAAAAAAAATAAAAAAGATATTATTAAAGTTGAGAATAAATTCTTAGAAAATTCTGATACAGATAAAATAGCCCTCATTTCCCCTCAGGCCACTATAAACATAATTAAGAATTACAAAGTTGCGGAAAAAAGAAAAATTCAAGTCCCAGACTCTATTGCACGAATATTTAAATGTACTAATATTAACTGTATTAGTAATGAAGAAAAAGCCATTGTTCCTACTATCATCGTTTTAGATAAAACGAAAATACTCCTGAAATGTAAATATTGTTCTAGGTTGATTGATATTAACGAATTAGAAGAAATATAATTATCTTTTCTTCCGCAATAAAGAATATTTTTTATTTGTAATAAATAAAGAAAAATGAGGGTTAAGTTTGTCCCAATATAATGATAGCCATAACAATACCATAAATAGCTACTGCTTCTCCTAATGCTGTAAATACTAAAGCTTGAGATCTCAGCTCAGGTTTTTCACTGATTACGGCTAAACCTGCCGCACCCACACCACCGATTGCAACACCAGCTCCAAGTGCAGCTAAACCAAAAGCCAATCCTGCTCCGACGAATTTCATTCCTGCACTTGCATTAGCTTGTGCCTCCTGGGCAACAGCTTCATTTGTAAAATAATTATGTGTAATTAAAGCAATCGTTGCTATCAATGCCATGGTCGAAATTGATTTCATTTTCATAATTTAATTACGTAAGCAAGTTAAGAGATGCCTTATTTATTTATATCTAATATTTAAGTAGTATATAAAATATTTAGTAGTTTATTTCCAATATAATGAATATTTTTTTTATTTAGATATATTTACATCAAAAATTTACATATAGAATTCTCATTGTAGTACCAGCAGTCAAGTATGATATTCCAACAATAACCTTAATAAGACACAATTCAATTTCACAACTAAATTCTTTTTATCTTGTATAAGGTCTGTTGTCTCAATTTGGTCATATCCTCTTTAATTTTGACCGTGAAACTTTGATATTCTTCTTGGAGTTTACTCTTTGATTCTTCAAAGAGTTTTTCAATGGCTTCCCTTTCTCTGGTCATTTGATTGACTTCCTCTCTATTACTGCTTTTACTTTCTTAAGTCTTACGAATTCTTCTCTTTCTCTTTCCTCCAACGTGGATTTAATAAATGTGAGTGCTTCTTGATATTGAGGAATAATGACATACTCTAATGCATTGATAAGTTTCTGAGTTTTCTCTAACTCTTTTGCTAGACTAAAAATTGCATTTTCATATTCTGCGGCTTTACATATACCAGGTAAAATCTCCCTAATTAATTTTGTAGCTTGATCCAAAGAGGAGTTAGTATCTGCAAATCCGTAGGTCAGATCTGATTTATTTTTTGAAGAAATCTCTAATGAAGGGATTTTAACATCTACAATTCTTTTTATATGGACATCAACTGAGATTGAAGAAGGAGTAGAAGTAGCTAAAGACTGTATAGCAGATGTCCCCAAGGTAAGATAAGAATGAAAAATTGCCTTATATATATCCCCTAAGGGATTCCAAATGTCCTCTCTTGCCTTATTCGCTTCATCTATCATTTCATCAATTTTTTTTAACAATACTTCTCGTTTATCATCGAGAATTTTATGAACCATTTTCGAAATTTGCATCGAGCGTCGAATCTTGATTAATTCAATCTTGGTCGCGACCACTTGTTTTCCAAACGACATATTAATACCCTACCATACTCGAGTCCATTATTGTTTTGAACCTTCCTTGAAATATTGTTCAATGTTTTTATCTTTAATTTTTGTAAGTTCACCTTTTGGGAGATTGCCTAAAATTTCCCATGCTCTAGTAAGCGTTTCTTCAAGGTTTCTATTTTCCTCTATACTTTGTTTCAAATAATTTGTTTCAAATTTGTCTCCCACATCCAAATATTTCAAATCTACTCCTGTTAATCCTGCTCTTCCTACAATATCAGCTAACGCACGTACTTCTTGTGAGCGAGAATATGCATCATATAATTGATTTCCAACTTCCATGTGATCGCCTCTTGTTTTTCCTTCACCTACACCATCTTTCATCAACCTCGAGAGGGACATTAATACATTAACAGGTGGATATACTCCTTTTCTAAATAGTTCTCTACTCAACACAATTTGACCCTCAGTGATGTAACCAGTAAGATCAGCAATTGGGTGTGTGATATCATCTGCTGGCATAGACAAAATCGGAACTTGAGTTACACTGCCGTTCCTACCTTTAATCCTACCAGCTCTTTCATAATTATTTGCCAGATCCGTATACAAATAACCAGGATATCCTTTTCTTCCAGGCACTTCTTCCCTCGCAGCACTGATTTCTCGAAGGGCTTCACAGTAATTAGTCATATCAGTCAAAATTGCGAGAACATGCATGCCAAGATCAAAGGCAAGATATTCTGCCACTGTCAATGCAACTCTAGGTGTAATTATTCGTTCTATTGCAGGATCATCCGCTAAATTAAGAAACAATACGCTACGTCTTAAAGCACCCGATTCCTCCAAGCTTCTTTTAAAGTATTGGGCTTCAGAGTACTGAACTCCAATGGCAGCGAAAACTACAGCAAAATCTTCATTGGTTCCTACTACATTAGCTTGTCTAGCAATTTGAGCTGCTAAAATATTATGAGGGAGTCCAGATCCAGAAAAAATTGGCAATTTTTGTCCTCTTACTAGAGTAAGCATTCCATCAATTACAGATATACCCGTCTGTATAAAGGAGGTTGGATACTCTCTTCGTTCTGGATTCATTGGTTCCCCATTTACATCTAAAAATTTATCAGCAATAGGTTCGGGTAAATCATCATTTGGTCTTCCCAACCCATCAAAAACTCTACCCAATAGTTCGTTAGATACTGGCATAACCATAGTTTTTCCTAAAAACTTAGCCTTTGTTCCAGTTATAGCAAGTCCTGATGTTCCTTCAAAAACCTGGACTATTGCTTTTCCGCCTCCAACTTCTAAAACTCTTCCAAGTCTTTTTTCTCCTTCCAATGTTTCAATTTCTACCAACTCATCAAATGATGCTTTTGTTATTCCATCTACAACAATAATAGGCCCTTTAATTTCGGCAACCTTAGTGTATTCCACACTACTACTTGTTTCAAAATTAGACAATAAGCTCTACCTCCTCTTTTTTTGATCTAATTTCATTAAACTGTGTATCCATTTTGGATTCCAATTCTTTAAGCTTGGAAACTTGTTCGTCTGGAATTTCAAACTTTGCTTTAATTAAGGAAGGAATAATCGGCATTGATCGTATATCCGATAGAGATATCCCTTCTTTGAGAGATTTTAATGATTCTTTGTAAAATTTGACCATCAAGCTGACAAGCTTTAACTGTTTTTCTGGACCACAATAAGTATCAATTTTATCAAAAGAATTTTGTTGAAGTATACCTATTTTGATCATTCGAGCCATTTCCAAAATTAATTTCTCCTCATCAGGTAATGCTTCAGGACCTAACAATCTAACAATTTCTTTGAGTGTATCTTCTCTCTGTAGGATGTTATAAGATTCAGCTCTCAAATTATACCAGTCTGGACTTATGTTTTCAGTCCACCATTTGGATACATCTTCTAAATAACCAGAATATGATTGCATCCAGTTAATAGAAGGATAGTGCCTTGAATATGCTAATCTAGTATCCAGAGCCCAAAACGTTTTGATAAACCTGATTGTATGAGTAGTTACTGGTTCAGTAAAATCAGCGCCGGAGGGGGAAACTGCACCAACAATGGTTACTGAGCCACTTCTATTAGGGGAGCCTAAAGCGCGTACACGACCTGCTCTTTCGTAAAATTCTGCTAATCTAGATGCAAGATAAGATGGATAACCTTCTTCTGCAGGCATTTCTTCTAATCGTCCGGACATTTCTCTTAAGGCTTCAGCCCATCGACTAGTAGAGTCAGCAACAAGAACTACATCCATCCCCATATCCCTATAATACTCTGCCATTGTTACACCCGTATAGATGGAAGCTTCCCTGGCTGCAACAGGCATATTGCTTGTATTTGCAACAAGTACTGTTCTTTCCATTAAAGGTCTATTAGAACGTGGGTCGATTAAATGAGGAAATTCAACAAGAACTTCAGTCATTTCGTTACCTCGTTCGCCGCAGCCTATATATACAACTACCTTCGAATCAGCCCATTTGGCGATCTGATGAAGCGTAACCGTTTTGCCTGTTCCGAACCCTCCAGGTATAGCACCTGTACCTCCCTTGGCAATGGGAAAATATGTATCTATTACTCTTTGTCCAGTTATTAAGGGAACTGTGGGATCAAAACGTTCTATATATGGTCTTGGTTTTCGGACTGGCCATTTATGGTACATTTTCATTGGATATTTCATTCCATTGTTTTCGGTTGTGGAAATCACTTGTTCCAAGTCATAATCTCCCTCTGAGGCAATATCTATTACCTTCCCACCTCTAGAGTCAGGAGGAACGAGAATACTGTGAGTTAAAAGCGGAGTCTCTTCAACAGTTCCAATTACAGTACCTGCTTCAAGAGTATCTCCTATCTTCAATGTAGGTTTAAAATGATATTTCTTCTTCAAATCGATAGGAGTTGTGGCAATTCCTTTACTAATGAATGCGCCAGACTTTTTCGCTATTTCTTCCAAAGGTCTTTGAATGCCATCATAAATTTTACCAATTATACCGGGACCCAACAAAACGGATAAAGGTTGCCCTGTACCTACTACCGGTTCGCCTGGCCGTAAACCCGAAGTTGATTCATAAACCTGAATAAATGCAACATCACCGGTCAATCTAATTACTTCTCCGATTAGTTTTGACTCTCCAACTTCAACAGTTTCATACATTTTAGCAGAAGACATTCCATCGGCCCTTACTGCTGGTCCACTAACCCAAACTATTTTTCCTTTTGCAACCATTTCAGTTCCCCATTCCTCTTAAAATTTGGGCGATATTTTTCCTTATTAAAGGTTTAAGTCTTTCAATTCTTGTATCTAGAGTATTATCCAATGTAATAGTCCCATCAGAGGATTTTATTTTAAATCCTCCTAATGAGTTTTTGAGATTTCCTTGTACCTTTATTTTTTTATTAAACTTGATACTCAATGATTCTATGTATTTTTTAAAAAAATCAGCATCTTTTTTCATACATTCTATTATTATATCAGAAGTCCCAAGATTGGGAATACTTTCTTCAAGAATTCTAAATAGCATATTCCTATAGTTGGGATCTTCAGAATATGAGGATAGTTTTTCCTTTGCTTTTCCATAAACGTCATTAACAGCTTGTTCAAGTAAAACTAATTCATTATTGCGGGCAGACAATTTGGTTGAACCACTAACTTGTCTTTTTAAATTTTCTGCCTTTTTTTCAGCATCTAAAATAATATTCTCGTATTCTCCAATTATTTGAGATTTTGTTACGTCTATATTATTAATAGATTCTAAATATGAATTATTTAATTGAGTCAAAAATTCGGATTCTTTATTTGTGATAATTTGATCTATAGTTCGCTCTAGAGGTGTAGGCGATGAGCTCATCATGAACAACTTTAGTACAGTAAGATTTTAATCTTTTGGAATATTTTGTTATTAAAACCAAATATCAGTTTCTTTGACAAATTTATGTTATTTTAGATCTAGAAATATTTTCTTTATTACCATACATTAGACTCTTATTACTACCTCGCTACCGGTATAACTTCTTCCTTCTCCCTATGTTACAAATATCTATTGAATTCACATAACTCCATAATAAAAAAATTTCGAATGATACAGAATGTACATTCTCTCAGATAGATAAATTATCTTTCTTAGAGAATTGAACCGAAAAATAAGCAAAACAAAGAGGTAGTTTAAGTTAGTAAGTTAAATTTTAGTTCTCATTAGACAAAAAAACAAACCCAACATAATTTTAAAAATTACTATAAAAGTAAGTATGTTATCTGAAGAAATTTATTAAGAACTATATTATTTTAGCGTATTTTAACCTCATACGTATACTATAAGATCATAATAATATTTTTTCAATGCATGTCAATAAAGTTAGGTTTTATTAAATACGTGCATTAGTTGATTATAGTACAATCACTAAGACCATGAAAACTAATAGCTTCTTATCTAACAACAGATACCTGACTATTTGGTTCTATATATAGGAAGATGAAGTAATAAAAATGCTTTTACATTTTCAAATAAAGTGGTTATCATAATATTCTGCAGAATTTTCTAGATTCATTATATTAGGTTAAATGTGATTATAATAACACATTTTATTTCGAAGAACTGAATTAGCTAACTATTTTTACCATACGATTTCAATTGATAATTGCGTTATTCACTAAATTTCATAGTACTCTGGGAAGTATTATTTACTATCAGATGAGAAGTAGCTTGATTATAAGGTCGAGGTTCCGCAACTGAATAACGTTGCTAGTTCTTTATAGTTTTTGTTGTTGGTAACTCTTGTTTGGTAGCATTAGTTTTTGTTGTTGGTAACTCTTGTTTAGTAGCATTAGTTTTTGTTGTTGGTAACTCTTG
>JBIOXM010000126.1:0-4898 GCA_044869655.1 Nitrososphaeraceae archaeon
TTAAGAAAAAACGACAATAGAAAAAACAACAACAACAGCTAATAATAATAATAAAAATTTCTTCGATAATCTACCTGTTTACACATTAAAAAGAACAAATCGTAAAATTGGAAAAACATATTCATCAACAATTAAAATTATTGAAGACGTTAAATTCCATAACTTTTGGGGCAACATATTTGAAAGAAAGTTTTCTATGCACGATTATTTCAGCGAGACCGCTTTTGGTTCAGATTCAGACAAAAAGATGGAACTTCGCAATATATGGGAAGATAAAGAGTTTATTAAGAAATATCAATTATTAGAACAACAAGATAATAATGATAATGATAATGAAGAGCAGTAGGCGCTTCTAGAATCGCCTATAAAATATACTATTGTTTTTGTTGTTGTTCTTCTTCTTTTTCTTTTACTTCCGACTTTTTTAAGAATATCTCAAACCGTTCTGTTAATTCAGTTAATCTTTTATTATACTCCTTACTCATTATCCTACCTTCTTTTTGAATCTCATCAAAATTCTGTTCTTTTTCACTTAACTTAACTTCTCTACTTTAGACATCAATAATTTTATCTGTTCATCCTTCTCTTGCATTTTTTTATCAATTACATATTGTTGATAATCGTCTTTTTCCTTTAGCTCTTGGACCTGTTTAGACAATCTGTATTCATCGTTAATTGTAAGGTCATTGACTACTTTGAGATATTCATTTAATAATTTGTCATTAGTAGGCCTATAATACGATTTTTCCAAACCCAAGGATTGTTTATGCCCCATCAACAATTCTTTTGATACAATGTTCATGTCTGATTCAATGCATATAGTATTGAAAAATTTTCGGAATCCATGACAGCGCATTACTTCATACCGTTTTTTTCTTATTTCGATTCTTTCGTATTCTGTGTAACCATTATCTTTTCTTGTTTTATTATTATTATTACTTTTTTTTATAGTTCCTACTTTCTTAAGCAGATATCGCATTCTTTCTTGTATGTCTTCGGAAGTTACCGTTATATCGTTTGGATCAAAAGCAGTATCAAATTTTTGTCTGATAAGTGGTGAATCAGGTACTAGGTTCTCGCCTTGATTTCGTCTATATTCTAGATATAATTTAATATAATTTGAGCATTCTGGAGTGATAAATGTATAATATTGATCATTTGTAGAATCAGAGTAAACAACAATACGATATAACTTGTATTGTTCAATGTATGTCAAATCTTTAAGTCGTACACCAGCAAGGCCGCCGGTCCTAACCCCAGAGCTTAACATGGTAAGTATTATAACTTTCATTCTCAAGTCAGAATGTTGTAACATTAATTGAATCTCTTCTCTTGTATATGTCCTATCTTGATTTTTCTTGCCGTTATTTTTTCCTTTGAAACGTGCTAGTTTGGACCATGACAACTCAAATTGATAATCATTTTGCTCATAGTATAATTTGAGAGCAGCAAAAAATAGATTCATTCTACTGTGTGATAGTTTACGTTCATTTCTCAGGTATAAAATGAATTTACGAATCATCTCGACTGTTTGGTTTTTGTCAAATGTGAGAAGGTCATCATAATTACTATCTTTTATATCAAAATACCTGCAATACATTTTGAAAGCATTGACATAGACCTTTTTGGTCTGATCAGAATAAATAGAATCTCTAAGAATTTGAAGGCTTTTACTGATAGAATTTTGGTGTTGTGGTGATTCTTCTTCTTGTTCTTTATCATCTTTTGGTTGTAGTAACTGCTCATGATAAGGCATTCTTATACCATATAACAGCATAATAGATCATATTTTAATAATACTTTTGTGGGGAAAACAAATCTTTCCATGATATAGAATATTTTTATATAAATTCCTACGTTAAAGTATAAAGTATTTCCTACTTTTAAAAGGTAAAGTAAATAGAATGTCACGATATTTGATTTTTTCTGATATAGATAATACACTTCTCCAATCATATATTATAAAAGAAGGAGAAATTTATCATACTGAAGACTATGGAGAAATTAAAGAAATTGTTCAAAGATTACGTAAAAACAATATTCCTTTAGTTTTATGTTCATCAAAAACCAGAGTAGAACAGGAAAAAATAAGAGAATATCTGGAGATAGAAGATCCATTTATAGTTGAAAACGGTGGAGCAATTTATATCCCTGAGAATTATTTTCCTATAGATCTTGAAGAATTAGGGTTATCAATCAACCATCTCAATAAAAATTTAGTTGTAGAATTAGGAAAATCATACAATAGAATAATAGAAACTCTTGAAGAAATAAGAAATCTATTCCACATTGACTTCATTGCTGTACATGATCTTTCATTGCAACAATTAGCTGAAAAGGTAGGAATAACTATAAATGATGCAAAACTCATGGCATCAAGGGAATATAGTGAAACAGTACTTGAATTTAGTAATATGAAAGATTTAGATAAGCTAAAAAAAATATTAAATGATAGAGGACTTCGTATTTTACAGGGAACTAGATACAATACAATTTCCTCTTTACATGATAAAGGTTCTGCAATTTCTATATTAAAGAAATTATATGCAATAAAATTTGAAAATGAAAAAATAGAATCGATAGGAATAGGAGATGCCGTTAATGACATTCCAATGTTTGAAAATGTTGACAAACCATTTCTAGTAAGAAATCTTCAAAATGGTTATACCCCCATGAAAATAAATAATCTTACCAGAGTAAATGGAGTTGGACAGACAGGATGGAAAGAAATAATATTAAATTACATACTCAAAAAGTAGAGAAAATGAAGGAAGCAACTATTCACATAGTTCCCCACATGCACTATGATGCAGTATGGATTCTTAACAAAGAAGATTACTACTTTGTAAATATTGAGTATATTCTTAAACAAGCTATCAACCTTATTAAAAAATTTGATTATAAATTCATGCTAGAACAAACTTTTTTATTAGAAAAAATAGAAAAGGATTATCCTCATATTTTTGCAGATATAAGTGACCTGATCAAGGCTAATAAAATTGAGATAGCAGGAGGACAGTATTTGCTGGCTGATAACATGGTTCCTAATGGAGAGGTACTAATAAGAGAAATAACTGAAGGGAAAAAATTTGTGAAGGACAAATTGAATAAAGATATAATAGTTTCATATGGGGCAGATGAATTTGGTTTTAATGGACAGTGGCCTCAAATTTTAAGAAATTCTGGTTATAAATACTTCATTTTCAGAAGAGGAATAAATATTTCTACGCCATCAGAGTTTTTATGGGAAGGACTTGACGGGAGCCAAATTATTACTCACTGGATGCCACTAGGATATCGTGCAGGACTTTTTTTAGATCAATTACCCCTATCCTTAAAACAATTAAAAAAATATGCTTCCACTAATCAAATTTTAATGTTATCGGGAAGTGGCTCTACGCCTCCACAACCTGAATTAGTTGATGTTATAAATGAATGGAATACAAAGGTAAATGGAAAAAAAGGAACTAAATCTAAAAATGAATATAATATTATTATGTCATCTCCTCTTCAATATTTTAATTATTTAGAAAAACAAAATGTCAAGTTCAAAGTAAGAAAAGGAGAAATGTATTCTGGAAAATATTCTGCTGTATATCCTGATTGTACATCTACACGTATGTGGCTAAAGCAAGGAATGAAAGAATTTGAGAATAGTATTCTACTCCTTGAAAGATTAGATGCACTATCTTGGCTAATTAATATCCATGACGAGAATATTTCAGATCAGCTTCACAAGTATTGGAGAAAAATATTATTTGTTGCAATGCATGATGTTTTACCAGGTACAGGTGTTGATGAAATATATAATGAAGTAAGAGAGATATTTGAAAATGAGAAAAAAAGTATAAACAGGTCCATTTTTGAATATTTGAGAAAAATTTCATTAATGACTAATTATGATAATGACATTTTCATTTTTAATCCTCTTTCATGGCAAGTTACAAACTGGACAGAAATAATTTTAGAATTTAATGAAGGTGAAATCAAGGGTATAAGTTGTTTAAAAAATGGAGATCAAATTGTAGAGATAGAAATTCTTGATTATTCGTTATACCAAGATAACACTATTAAAAAAATAAGCATAGGTTGTGTTATTTCGGTTCCTCCATTAGGATACAAAACTTTAGAGATAGTAAAATCAGATAACATAGATGGCGAAACAATAATTGCTCATGATACAACTTTTAAAAATAAAGAATACGAAATTGAAGTAAATAGAGAAAATGCAATTATTACAGTCTTTAAATCCGTAAAGAATAACAAAAAATTACACTATTGTACAGGAAATGAAATAATATTAGATGAAGAGATAGGAGATCTTTATTATCATCGCGAAAATCTAAAATTATTTAAATCAGAAACGGGGGATGGAATTAAATATGGTATATTTAAACCAGAAAAATATGAAGTAATACATAGAAAGTTAAAGTCACATATAAAGTTTAAGAGCAAATATTTTGCATTAAGATGGCCCTATAGATTTACTGAAAAGTTTAAACCAATGATGTTTAGACACGATTTCATTGATATAGAAAAAGAAATAATTATTTATAAGAATTTAAATAGAATAGATTTTATAACTCACATTTTTAACAAGCATCCTCACTCACGACTCAGAGTAAGGTTTGATACTAAAAGCAGAGCCAAAAGTTATTGGTGTGGAACACAATTTGGTGTTGTAGAAAGAAAAACAGATCTTTATTATCAAAAAGATAGTAGCAAATGGTTTGAAAAACCTTCAGGAGTATTTCCCTCTCTTGAATGGATTGATTATTCTATAAAAAACGATTCTAATAAAACTGTAGGAATCAGTCTTCTTCATCAGGGTTTGCCATCTCATGAAGTCAGAGACGGTTCAATATATCTTACGTTACTTCGTAGTATAGTATTATTAT
>JBIOXM010000127.1:0-10586 GCA_044869655.1 Nitrososphaeraceae archaeon
TTCAATTAGTTATTACCATTCCACCACAATTTTCATCTCAATCTTATAGTATTATAAAAGGATTAGGAGATCTCAAAGATGAAAAGTGGCTTCAAGATGGATCATTAAAAGTAATTATAGAAATAAATGCAGGATTACGTCTGACTTTTATTGAAAGAGTAAATTCTATTACAAAAGGCTCTGCTCATATTCAAGAACAATAATAACAATGAATAAATACCATTTATTAAAATAGGAAATTTGAACTTGAAAAGAGATATAAAAATTTTATATAATGATCCAAACAAAATACTTTTATTTGTTAATGTTACGGATAAGGAGATGTTATTATATTTATGTTAGAAATTAAGAAAAGATATGTTATTCCAGGCGATGTGATTATAGAAGGCAATTATAGACCATTAATGAATGTTATCAAAAAGGATAATTTTATAATTGCTACAAGGATAGGAATTGCCGAGTCTAGTAAAGATGGTATAAAAGTTATCCCATTATCTGGTGTTTATATTCCAAGAGTAAATGATATAGTAATTGGAAAAATTATAGATAATTCTTCATTATCCTGGGAAGTAGATATTAATGCTATTTTTTCAGCTCATCTTCCTGCACAAGATGTATTTGGAAGAGATTTTTCTCCTGCAAAAGATGATATGAAAAAAAGGCTTGCACCAGGTGATTTGGTAACATCTAGAATAATAACTTTTGATAGAACTAGAGATCCTATGTTAACAATTCAGGAAAAGGATTTAGGTAAGATTTCAAATGGTGAATTTTTAAAAATATCTTCAACACGTGTTCCACGTTTAATAGGAAAGAGAGGTTCTATGATACAAACTATTGAACAAGCTACACAAACTAGAATTTTAATTGGACAAAACGGGATACTTGTCGTAACTGGAAAAAATAATGAAGGCATTTCTCTAGCTTTCAAAGCTATAAGATTAGTTGAAGAAGAAGCACACACTTCAAATCTAACACAGAGAGTAAAAGATTTGCTTAATGTTTCTGAGGAAGAGGTAACATCACAAACAGAAACTAATAATAGTTCAGTAAATAACGAAGAATATGTTAACAATGATAGTGCTAATAATAATTCCAATGAGATTGAAAATGGTCATAGTTCGAATAATACTCTTGAAACTTCAAGAGATTCAACATAAAAAGGAGTAGGATAAAAACTATGGACCAAACAATTCTAATTGATGAATATGGAAAACGTACTGATGGTCGCACTATCGATGAATTAAGAGATGTTAAAATTACTATTGGGGTTCTAAAGAATGCAGATGGCTCCGCCTTTATTGAATTTGGTAAAAATAAAATTATAGTGGCAGTATATGGGCCGAGAGAAGTTCATCCTAAACATATGGCTCAACCTGATCGATGCGTCTTGAGATGTAGATATCATATGTCACCATTTTCAACCGATACTAGAAAAAACCCAGCTCCTTCAAGAAGAGAAGTTGAAATTTCAAAGGTAATGCGTGAAGCATTAGAGCCAGCAATAATGTTAGAGGATTATCCTAGAGCTGCTATTGATGTTTTTGTTGAAGTATTACAGGCAGATGGTGGCTCCAGATGTGCAGGAATTGCGGCGGCATCAGTAGCTTTAGCTGATGCTGGAGTTAATATGCGAGACTTGGTGGCAGCTTGTGCGGCTGGAAAAGTAAATGATAAAATAGTTCTTGATATCAATGACATTGAAGATAAAGAAGGATCAGCGGATATGCCTGTTGCATATTTACCAAATCTTGAACAGATAACTTTATTACAATTAGATGGAATGTTAACCGAATCTCAGTTTAATGAATGTGTAGAAAAAGCTATTCACGGATGTAAAATGGTTTATGAAATACAGAGAAAGGCATTAATAGAAAAATACTTTGGAAATGATTTGCCTGAAGGCGAAGAGAAAGAATTAGAGGAGAATAAAGAGAATTGAGTTTATCAAAAAAATCACCAATAGTAATAGAACAATTACGTAAACGACAGATGTTCGATTTAATTACTAATGGAAAAAGACTTGATGGCAGAAATTTAGAAGATATAAGAGATTTAGAAATAGAAACAGATATAATAAAAAAAGCAGATGGTTCTGCTAGGGTAAAATTAGGTAATTCAGAAGTAATTGCAGGTGTAAAAGTTGAAACTGGTGCACCATTTGAAGGATTAGAAAATAAAGGTGCGTTAATTGTAACTGCAGAAGTTTTACCTATTGCATCTCCCTACATAGAACCTGGACCTCCTGATGAAGAGACAATAGAGCTTGCTAGAGTAGTTGATCGAGGCATAAGAGAATCTCAGATGATAGACTTAGATAAATTAGTTTTAATTCCTGGTAAAATAGTTTATGTTATTTTTGTTGACTGTAGTATAATCAATACTGATGGTAATCTTTTTGATGCAACTTCATATGCTGTAGTTGCTGCATTATTAAGCAGTAAGCTACCGATTTTTGAAATTCGTGATGAAAAGGTGGTTGATACAGGAGAAAAACAGGAACCTCCAATTACAACAATACCTGTGTCTATAACTTCAATACGAATAGGAAATAGTATTATTATAGATCCTACTGCTGAAGAGGAAGCATGTATGGAATCGAGGATAACAATAACTACTAATTCTAATAATGAATATACTGCAATACAGAAGGGATCAAGTGGTTATTTTACTCTTGAACAAATAAAATTTACTGCTCAAACAGCAAGAGTTAAAGCAGAGACTCTACGAACTAAATTAAAGGAGCTGATCAAATAGATGGTAAATAGAAACAGAAAAGGTAAAGCAGCAGTACTAAAGGGTTTAGGAACAAAATTTGGTGCTACTGTTAGAAAAAGATATAGTAAAGTATATCGGACTCTTAAACAAAAAAGACGTTGTCCTTCCTGTGGCTCATTAAAATTTATGCGAATTGCATGTGGAATTTGGAATTGCCCAAAATGTAATTTTAAAGTAGCCGCTGGAGCATATGACATAAATATTGATAAACTGCAAAGCTAAAATTAATATTTCTCTTGATCTCTCTTTACCCTCAGAATCAAAAAAAATTTTAAAATCTTTACATAATGCATTAGAACCTGATACAAAAATTCTAGTCACTCCACAAATTAAAATATGTATATCAAATACAGATTGTATTTCATCTTTAATAATTGAGATTTCTACTTCTGATATATCAGAATTCAGGTCTGCTATCAACTCCTACTTGCGCCTTATTAAAACTACTCATTTATGTATAACTGATCTGCTATTTGTATAACGTTATGAATTTATATTCAATTACTTAACTATTCAATGAATTGAGTCAAGAAAATGAATTACCTCCTTGGCTTAAAGAACAAATATCTAGGTTACAACAGCTTCAACAAAACTTGCAAGCTATTATGATGCAGAAGCAACAAATTGAACTAGAAATTGTTGAAACAGAAAGAGCATTGGAGGAATTAAGTAAAACAACTACATCTGATTCTATATATAAAGCAGCAGGACCTTTATTAATAAAATCTGAGAAAGATATAATAGAAAAAGATCTTGCTGAAAAAAAAGAATTAGCAAATACAAGAGTTATGGTGTTAGGAAAACAAGAATTACGTGTAAAAGAAAATCTTAAAGAAGTCGAAAATAAGATTAATCAAATGCTAAAAGGAACACAATCTACAACACAAAATAAATAAAGTTATTTTTTATCATTCAATTTTTAGTTAGAAACAATAATCCGAATATTTAATTCTATTTGTGTCTTTTCGTATTGTAGTAGATGAAAGAGAGAGAAATAGTAGAGTTCCTAAATTCTTAATTGAAGATGGTGCACAAATAGATTTTGCTCGACTTACAGTAGGGGATTATATTATAGCACCAGAAATAGCTATTGAAAGAAAGACAATACATGATTTAATTAATTCAATATATGATGGAAGACTTTTTATTCAATGTTCCAATTTGACTCAGTTTTATTCTAAACCTATTCTAATAATAGAAGGAAATATTTTGGATCTACAATTAGAAAATTCTAGTGAAAGCAAAATTAATGAAATTGAAATTTCCTTTGAGAAAATTTTACAAATTTATGATGCTCTTGCAACTGTTGTATTAATTTTTAGAATACCAGTTATTCATTCTCCTTCGGCAAATTATACTTCAAAATTTTTAATTATTTTATTAAATAAAGCAATAAAATCTGGTATTACAATCAATGGACCCTTAATTAAGAGAATAAAAAAAGGAAATCATATGCAATTACAACAATTATCTATACTTTCATCCTTGCCTGGTGTAGGAGATAAATTAGCCATAAAATTGCTTAAAAAATTTAAAACACCAACAAAAGCAATGAATGCATCGGTATCTGAATTAGCTTTGATTCCAGGTTTTGGAAAAGTAAGAGCTGAAAAAGTGAAAAAAATCCTAAATTATGAATTTAACCAAGACATCACAAAAAATCAACAGGGAACATTAAATTTTGAATAAATTGATTGAATTTTTTGTATTGCAATATTTTTAAAATTTTAGACTATAAAACCTTCATTTTGTATTTAAATCTCTTTATAAAGTTATTATGAAATAAAATTTTAATGAAACTAATAAAAAAACTCGAAATTCAATCCAAGGAAAATATTATTAGTTTTCTAAATAATCAAGCAGTTGGAAGACTTGCAACTATAGATATGAATGGCTTTCCCCAGATAATACCGATGAATTTTGTGTATGTTCAAGCTGAAAAAATAGATAATGCACATATTCTCAAACAAGATGCTATATATATGCATTCTTATAGATTTGGTGAGAAAATAGATAATATCAAAAGGAATTCAAATACTGGATTTGAAGTAGATCAACATTTGGCTTTTTTGCCATCCTATTATTTCCATCATTCTGATGCATCACAAGCTGATACATTGTATAAAAGCGTAGTTATAAAAGGACAATCGCATATAATTGAAGATAATGAAGAGAAAACAATAGCATTAAATTCACTAATGGAAAAATATCAACCTGAAGGTAATTATGAAAAACTTAACTCAAAAATGTATTCAGTACGAGAAGTAACTGTAATAAAACTTACCCCCAACAATATGAAAGGAAAATATAAGATTGGACAACAATGGACTCCGTCCTATAGATTGAAAATAGCTGAAAAAATTCTAACTAGAGAAAAAGAAAATGCTAAATTAATTTTTCAAGAGATGGGAATTGAAATTTTAGAAGATAAAAACTTAAAAATAAAAAAAGAACCTATATTATGAATTTGAAAAATTTAATAATTCTGTCCACATATCTGAAATGCGAACATAATATATCCAATAATCCTACCGTCTTCTTTTCTAAACGAATAAAAATTGTTTGTAGCTTTTGGCATCATTTCATTTTTCAGTAACAATGCTTTCTCTTTAGAGACTTGTATTATTTTTAGTCTATCATTCATTATCTTTTCGAGTGGTATTCTTGAATTATAGAAATCATTATGTATAATAATTATTGAAATTATTCTATCTATACTTTCTCTATCGACTATTATTAAATAAATATTGCCATCTTCATTTTTAAAGGGATCAGGAGAAGTAAAGGAATCAACTTTAGCATATTTTAGAAACTCATCCCTAAAGGAATAGGCAAGTTGACTCATAATTGCTATATCTGCTATATTAAAAGACTTAATTGATTCTATTTTTGAGGATTGGATTTCAGAAGATAACACAATTATCTTTTAATTATTTGATATATATTTTATTTTATTAAACGATTATTCAAAATTATCAAATTGATTACTCCTCCTCAAAATATTTTACTCTTTCTTTCTTAAATTCTCTTGAACTGAATAGAATCTTATAGTCATAGATTTTAATTATAGATGAAATTTCTTTGGCAATTTTTTCCGCAGCTTCTATACTTCTTGCATGTATCATACTAAATATATTAAATTTCCAATCTGGATATGTTGGTCTTCTATAACAATGACTTACTTGGGGAAATTCTGCCAACTTGTATCCGACTTTATTTATCACTTCTTCTGGTACCATCCAGACTATCATACCATTTGCGGTAAACCCTGCATCTCTATGCCTCAAGATAGCAGCAAAACGCCTCATTATCCCATTTTCTTCAAATTCCTTTGATTTTTTAAATAATTCTTCCTGTGTTAGTCCAAGTTTCTCTGCACTTTTCTTGAAAGGTTCTGGAATTATTTCTATATCTTTTTGTAGTTCTCTTATAAACTCTTTATCTTGGTCAGTCAATTTACTTTTTTCGGGATTAAGTTCTTTGATCGTCTCTGTAGGTTTAGGATTTGAGGAATCATTATTGACCATGTCAAGTTTGACGCCTATTTTATACATTTTCAATGTTGGCAAAAGCCTATATTTTATTACTCCGTCAAGTGAAGACATTTTATCCAAAATTTCTTTCATGTCTTTATCTGGAGGTACTGCTAAAGTGAACCATATATTGAATTCATGATTCCTTTCATAATTATGACTAACACCAGAATATTTGTTTATTTCCTGTGCGACATAATCTAATTTTTCAGGTTTTACTGCAAAAGCTATCAGCGCACTCTTGTATCCTAATCTTCTAGTATCAAAGATTGCATTAATTTGCCTAATCAATCCCATCTGTTTGAGATTATGTATTCTTTTCATAACTTCATTTTCTGATATATTATGATGAGTAGCTATTTCTAAAAATGGTCTTTCTTTAAGAGGAAAACACCACTGAATCTCATTTAAAATATTTCTATCGAGTAAATCCATTTGATTTACTTGTATAGATGTGTTCAATTTTTGTTGAATTATGTATAATATCTATTAAATACTTATGCATTTATCTATCCTTATTATTTAGAAATAATAGAGTATAATCATAAAAAGTTGCAGTTTTAATTATAATATAATTTACTTATTATAAAATAAATTTATAATATACTGTAATCGTAAAATATTGTATTATAATTAATGAAAAGCAAAAAAAATATAGATGATAATGTAAATGATGTTATAGAATTTGATAATGATCAGTATGATAAAGATATTAATGAACTAGAATCTAATGATACAAATACTTTATCTACAGATGAGAAAACCAAACATACAAAAAAAATTAATTCTCCTACTCTAAATAATCAGTCGGATCCATCAATTAAAAATAGTCATAACGTAGATATTCAAGATTCTGATTCAAAATTTTTTGCAATTAGAATAACAGGTGGTCAAGAAAATGTCGTTGCAAATATTTTACAAAATAAAATTAATTCAAAAAGAATAAGTTTACGTTCTATTCTTATCCTGGAGAATTTCAAGGGTTATGTTATTGTTGAAGCTCCTGATTCAAATATTGCATATGATGCATTATACGGAGTTAGACATGTTCGTGGACAAATACGAGGAGATCTTCCTTTTAGTGATATTGAAAAGTATCTTATAAAGAAACCAGTAGTAACAGAGTTAAGCATAGATGATACAGTAGAAGTTATAGCCGGACCTTTTAAATCGATGAAAGCAAAGATTATACGTGTTGATTATGAAAAGCAAGAAGCTACTGTAGTATTACTTGATTCTCCGTATCAAATTCCTGTTACTGTAGATGCAAATTATTTAAAAAAAACAAGTGGATAGTTTTTTTATTAATATATATAGTCTAAATATAAAAATAATTTTAATTACACATTGACGATTTATATTTCCGAAAAATATTGTTTTTGATATGAGCGATAAAAAAATTGTCTCCGCTTTAGTAACTGGAGGGGAAGCTAGTGCAGGGCCGCCTCTTGGACCAGCATTGGGACCACTTGGAATTAATGTATTGCAAGTTGTAAATACTATTAATGATAAAACCAAAGATTTTTCTGGAATGAAGGTTCCTGTTAAAGTAGAGGTTGATTCTGATACAAAAAAATTTACTGTAGAAGTAGGTGTACCTCCAACGACCGCATTAATAGCCAAAGAAGCTGGGATCACTAAGGGGTCTGGAACTTCAGGAAAAGATTATGTCGGAAATATTAGCATGGAAAATATAGTTAAAATTGCAAGAATGAAGATAGATGTATCTTATGCTATTGACTTGAAAAATACTTCTAAAGAAATAGTTGGATCATGTATCAGTAGTGGTGTAATGATTGAAAATAAACCTGCTAAAGAAATTTATGCTGACATAGAAAAGGGTCAATTTGATTCCTTATTTAATTAATATTTGTATTAATTTTACTAAATATTTGTTATAATTGATGAATAACCTATATAATAAAAAATGTATTACAGAAAATTAAAATAACCCCTGTTCTGTCACATTGTTATAAATAATTTTAGGTGAGAATGATAGAATGTCAATTCAACAAGGTTCAGCTGGTGGTGTACCAGTTTTAATATTAAAAGAAGGCTCCACTCAAACAAAGGGAAGAGATGCACAAAAGAATAATATAACAGCTGCTAAACTAATAGCAGAAATTGTCCGTTCAAGTCTTGGTCCACGTGGCATGGATAAAATGTTGGTAGACACATTGGGTGATGTTACCATCACAAATGATGGTGCTACTATTCTTAAAGAAATAGATGTACAACATCCTGCTGCTAAAATGATGGTAGAAATCAGCAAGGCAACGGATAATGAAGTTGGTGATGGAACTACCTCTGTTGTAGTATTAGCTGGTGCATTGATTGAAAAAGCGGAGGATCTTATAACAAATGATGTTCACCCAACTATTATAGTTGATGGATATAGAAAAAGTGCTCAAAAAGCTATTGAAATTCTTAATAAAATAGCACAAAAAATAGATGGGAATGATAAGGGTGAATTACTTAAAATAGCCAAAACATCAATGCAAACTAAACTTGTTTCAAAGGAAGCTCCAGAATTAGCTGAACTTGTAGTAAATGCAGTTTTCCAAGTATCAGATAAGAATAATTCAAAATTCAAAGTAGATATTGATGATGTGAAAGTAGAAAAGAAAGCGGGCGGATCATTAAGAGATACTACATTAATTCAAGGAATAGTACTAGACAAGGAAGTAGTTCATGGGGGAATGCCTAAGAGAATAAATCAAGCAAAAATTGCATTATTAAATTGTGCTTTAGAAATTGAAAAGACTGAATTTGATGCAAAAATAAACATTAGCTCTCCCGATCAGATGAAAATGTTTCTTGAAGAAGAAAATAGAATATTAAAAGATATGGTTGATAAGACTAAAAATACTGGTGCTAATGTGGTAATTTGTCAAAAAGGGATCGATGATATAGCTCAACACTATTTAGCAAAATCTGGTATTCTGACAGTTCGTAGAGTTAAAGAAAGTGATATGACAAGATTAGCAAGAGCTACTGCAGCTCGTGTAGTAAACAACATAGATGATCTAGTGCCAGATGATTTAGGAAATGCTGACGTAGTAGAAGAACGAAAAGTCGAAACTGATAAATGGGTATTTGTTGAAGGTTGTAAAAATCCAAAATCCGTAACTATTTTAATAAGAGGAGGATCTCAGCGAGTAGTAGATGAAGCAGAACGTTCTATTCATGATGCACTGATGGTAACAAAAGATGTTTTGGAAAAACCATTCATTGTTGCTGGTGGTGGATCTCCAGAAGCTTATGTTGCTGGTAAACTTAGAGAATGGACAAGTACATTATCTGGACGAGAACAATTGGCTGCTGAGAAATTTGCCGACGCTCTTGAGGTAATAGCTATCACATTAGCAGAAAATGCAGGAATGGATCCTATAGATACTACAACTGATCTTAGAGCAAAACAGAGCAAGGGTTCAAAATGGATGGGCATTGACGTTAAAAGTGCCAAGATTACTGATATTTCAAAATTAGATATACTTGAACCATTAAGTGTAAAAGAACAAATAATTAAATCTGCAACAGAAGCAGCATCAATGATATTAAGAATTGATGATGTAATTGCATCAAGTAAATCTGGCGGTGGAGGAATGCCACCAGGTGGAATGGGAGGAATGCCACCTGGAATGGGAGAAATGTAAATATCTCAATTAACTTTTTTTAGTTCCAGATCAATTACCTCCTTAATCCAAACACCAACATTTTTCAATTTTGATAATTTAACTAGATATTGATTCCATGTAAAAGTTGTAGAATAAGCCTCATTCCACTTTTTATAATTTTCTTTGAGATACCGTCTAGCTTTATTATGATAAATACAATATTCAGAGTTTTCTATTCTTGTTCTTTCGCATACGATGCATTTCATAGATATTTAGCTAATATATTAAAAAGAACTACATATTAAATTAACAATGATTTAAAAAAGGTATTTATATTTATTTTAAATGCTATCTTTTATTGAATTATAATAAGAAATCTAAACTCATTCTTGTAGTATCAGTAATTTATCTAATTTTCTTTTTCGCATTGTCTACTGGATTAATAAATGCTGTCTTAGAAGGTGTAAATGTACCTGAAGGGCTTACCATTGTTCCATCTAGATCATTACAATCAATAAGCGAAACAGTAATCATTACCTTAATACTTTTTGTGGGTGTATTTGGATCATTTCTGTTGTACAGATCTGGACATTCAAATACTCCAAAAACACAGTACGGATTTTTGGCTGGGGGATTTTTTGTAATTACAATGTCGTTA
>JBIOXM010000128.1:0-4008 GCA_044869655.1 Nitrososphaeraceae archaeon
TTAGAAAAATACGATTGGCATTGGGTAAAACAATCAATGAAGACTACTTTATTCAAAAACCTGTCGAAATGGAAGACTTACTTAAAAAATTAACTTCTATAATTAATATCTAAAAAATGATATAGATAGATTGATGTTATCTAAATTTTAGTTAGAAGAATAGTCAATACTCTACAAATTTTTATATATGTTATATATAATATTAATCGTTACTATATATATATGTCTGCCCCTTCTACAACAAATATTCCATAAAATGACCATATTATGTTACTATATAGTAGTGATGATGAGCGCAACAATGCAGCTGTAAATTACATTAATAACGGATTCAAGAGTGGATATCAATGTATTTATGCATCTATCAATGCAAATGACAGTAAAAGTAGCTCTAATCTTTTAAATTTATCTTCTAAAATTTATAGTTATAAAGAAAATATTGAAAGTAGCGAACTACAAATTGTTGTTTATTTTAAGCCTTATTATGAATCAGCAGTCCATGGGATTTATCTCCTTTTAACAAGCTAAAGGTGGAATTGAAAAAAACCTCAACATCATCGGAAATCTGAAGGAAAAAAGACGTAATACTAGCCTTTGCAGATGCAGCATGCTTCTTGTCTAAAAATAAACACTTGGCGGAATGTGAAGTATTAGAAAAACGATGGTATAACACAACAACTGAATAGGCACGAAACAATCAAAATATTATTTAAATTGGTTGAGCTAAAAATAGTTACTTATTCTATAATTTTTTTAGTTTACTTATTTGTTAAAATAATCAATTCTCAAATATATCTATTATAATTATTGCATTTTGTTTAATGACAGGATAGAGGAACACCTATTAGAAAAGAATACATAAAACTATAGAAAAGAAAATTTATACAATAACTATTATTATTAGTTT
Organism: Nitrososphaeraceae archaeon; assembly: GCA_044869655.1. Classification (GTDB taxonomy): domain Archaea; phylum Thermoproteota; class Nitrososphaeria; order Nitrososphaerales; family Nitrososphaeraceae; genus TH1177. The sequence goes on from JBIOXM010000128.1 coordinate 908, forward strand.
ATTGATTGAAATGAGAAAAAAAAGAAATGATCATAGTAGCGAATAAAGCAGAACAGTAGAGAGGTTAACTACTACTGCAATAATTACTACTAAATTACCATTTCAATTATATGCTTATTGTATGGAATTTTTCCCATTTCAACTTCACTGAATAACTATATTGATGGTAGAGGAAGCTATTATTATTCTCTATAATAGTAAACGAACACAAAGGCATTGAATGGCGTTAGATGCCTATTCAAAAACTGAAAGTATTATAGAGAATGAGTATAGTTATTCAGTGATATAATACCATGTACATATCTCACAAATAAGTTTTTGGCAATCATTGAGATATCCTTGTTAATTCTCTTAATGTTTTTTATTTTTTTCTCATTAACTGACGTTTTATAATTTATAGCAGTTTTATCTAATATATCAACTGTTATTATATCCCATTGACTTAATGGCAAATTAATATTTCAACTTTATACAAGCAATTAACTTTTAGAAGTAACTTTACATTTGAACTACAAAGTATAACAAAACGATAGAATTAATTTTAAGGTAATTTTTTGTCAACAATAAATAAATATTTGATTTGAAAATATCGCAGTCTAAACATATTTGGAATGAACCTTTCATATTTGGTATTATATCAATGATAATAACTGAATTCCATTTTTACAAGTTCAAATCTTACTGATACTTTTTTAATATTATATATTAGATATTAGATGCATTACTATATCAACATAGAACAGTATCTTACAAAATATATTATACTATTGAACAAATAATAACTGAATTATTTAAATATAAGTGTCAGTTTGGTTAAAATGGCTAACAATAATCTAATAACGTCTTTTGTTTGTATTCGTTGTCTTTATTACTTTTTTCTATTGCTATCAAATTTGATACTTTTAATCCTACTTTTCTTATGGGTAAAAATTTTCTAGTAATTTTTTTCGTAGGAATGACTAAATTATTGTCTTCAAAATCAAATTTATCTAAAACCTCTTCTATTAGAGATTCGATACTTTTTCTTTCGCTTTGATATTTAATATAAGATTTTTCTCTAGTTTCTATACTAAAATCAGTTCTCATTATTTTTATTCCAACGGTTCTAAATTGATATTTGTTGTTCTTTATTCTTTCGTAAAGCCCATCAATCAACTCATATAAAGATTGCTTTATTATCTCTTTATCATATGTTATAAATTCTAATGTGGATTCATTGCTTAAAGATATGTGATTTCTGTGTGGAAGAACTGGCTCATTATCTAAACCATTTGCAATTTGCCACATCCACGTTCCTATCTTCTTTCCAAATCTTTCTATAAGAAGTTGAACATCTGTATTTGATAGTTGACCTATAGTTTTGATATTCATTTGCTCTTTTAGAATTTTTTGTGTTTTTATTCCTATTCCTGAAATTCTTTCAACATCTAACGGATTGAGAAAATTTTGCAATTCATTAAAATGTATTATAGTAAGACCGTCAGGTTTTTGATAATCAGATGCAATTTTTGCAACTGATTTTGTTGGTGCTATACCTATAGATGTTAGCAAGCCGTCACATTTTTCTTTTATAGATTTTTTAATGTCTTGAGCATATTCTTCTACCATTACCTCTGTAGTAGCAATTTTGTTTGTACAGTCTAAATAAGCTTCATCTATACTTGCTTGTTCAAAAATATCTGCATAATCTTCTAATATTTCCATAACTTCGTTTGATATCTTTTCATAGAATTTTTTGTCTACTCCATGTAATATTAAATTAGGACATAATTCTAATGCTTTATATAATGGCATTGCTGATTTTATACCAAGTTTTTTAGCCTCATAAGAACATGTCGTTACTGCACCTTTTGTAATATTATTACTGTCTTGAGGTGTCATAATAACCGCATGAGGTTTTCCTTTTAATGATGGATTTTTAATCTCTTCACAAGAAGAGTAAAATGAATTAATATCGACATGCAAAATTGCTTTTCCTCTCCATTGCTTTTTATTAGCCATATAGACACCTTTCTATTACTCAAATGATTAGTATCAGATTAGGATTAAACTTTCTTTTAGGCATATAAAAATTTTTGTTCAAAAGTTATAGTTATTGCATATGCGAAAGTTATCAAAATTGAAATTGTAATATTGAGTGATTCACAATAATTATGTGTTGAGAATACAATGGGATTTGTTCAGGTCTTTACATTTTATTATATCATCAAATTTTATTTTTAGTATAAATTTTTGATGAACCAAGAAAATATCCATTAAGATTAAAAAATTGCAGTGATAACATTCTGATTACTTAGTAATCAGAAGCAATAAGGTTAGAATAAACTTCATATATCAAAATAAATAACAAAGAGAATTGTCAACCTTTAAAAAAAAATTAGGATATATACTTGGAATTTTTTTTACCTTGATAAGTTTATATGGCCTTGCAATTATTCTATACTTTCCCGCTTCTACCGAAGTTTTTGAAATGATTGTATTGACCTTATCAATTTTAGCAATAGGAATAATTTTTATTTATTTAGCTCGAAGAATAAGATAATTCTATCTGTTACTTATTAATGATAAAATTTTAAATTTGTAATTTATCTACGGTCTACATTAGTTAACTATTACGGAAATCAAAAATATTTAAGTCAATTTATGAAAAAATTAGATTTAATTTTCTAAATATATAGGAAATATATAATTTAACATTTTGGATTATTATTACTATTATTATAGTGCCTAATTATTATAAAATAGTAATAACAAATAGTATTGTTTATTAATTTCAATACCCTATAGCAAAATAGGGATGAAATTATCTAACCATAAAGATAATTATATCTTATTGGTAGATGATGAAAAAGATATTCTCGATTTATTTAGCGAATACTTAACATCAAATAGTTTTAATACAATTTCTTTTGACAATCCAGTTAAAGCATTAGACTATTTTTATAAAAACCTCCATAATTGTTCTCTAATTATCACAGATTATAAAATGCCTCAAATGTCAGGCTTGGATTTTATAAATAAAATAAGAGAAAAGGATACTTATTGCAAAATAAAAACCATAATGGTTAGTGCTTATATAAAAGACAATATTCCATATGATA
>JBIOXM010000129.1:0-5581 GCA_044869655.1 Nitrososphaeraceae archaeon
TAATTGCATTTTTCACAACGATCATAGGTATCACCATCAAGATGATTAAAATGGGTTTTACAAGATCTACATGTATGATGGATTTCTTCAAATCCATCATAAGCTTTAAACGCAAAATATTCTAAATCCATACTTTTACATTTTATACATCTGCAACTGCAAAACATACACAATAAATAATTTTAATATATAAATTAGTTTTTATATTTATAAAAAAAATTTGATGGATTAAATAACCATTTTTACCATTTTTAACGGCCACATTATTATTATTTAGAATTATCAATTAACAAATCTATTTTGGAATGCTATTTGAAATCTAAGGATTCTGCAAAAAGTGAATATTGAGAAGAATCAACAACCTTGACCTTAATTATTTGTCCAACCTTTAGTTTTAATGCATGAGCGTTATTTATAATAACTGATTTATAGGCATAATTTCTTCCCTGAACTACTTTATTTGTTATTTCATCGATATATACATCACCAATCCATCCTATCCAGAGATTATTTCTTCTTTTTGATATCTCACGAGAAAGACTATGTAAAAATGAAGAACGAAGTTTTTTTTGATCGGAGGAGATATTCTTTAACTTTGAGGAAACTGTACCTGATCTCTGACTATATTTCGATATATTTATGATATCGGGCTCAGAGTCTCTGATTAAGTCCATTGTCAATTTAAAGTCCTCCTCTGTCTCGTTTGGAAAACCTACTATAACATCAGTTGCTATTGTAATCTCAGGAATAGATTTTCGAAACTCGTCTATAGCTTTTTTAAAAATTTTAATATCATGACCTCTATACATATGTTTTAAAATATTATTACTGCCGCTTTGGACTGGTATATGTAGAAATTTAAAAATTTTCTCTTCATTTTTATATACAGAAACAAGGTCATATAATATCTCGGATAAATACATTGGATTCAGCATTCCAACTCGAATTTTATAATTCCCCTCTATTTGTGTACATAATTTTAACAATTCAACTAAATTTGACTTTATATCTTTTCCATAACAGCCATTGTCAGTTGACGTTAACCATATTTCATTACAACCATCTTTAAGATCATTTTTTATTTGGCTAATTATGGACCTAGGACGATAACTTTTAAGATTACCCTTTGAAAGTTTAGTCTGACAAAAAGAACAATTGCTTAAACAACCCGAGGCGATTTCTACAATACTAATAGATTTATTCACTCTTAATCTTGGTAAGTTTACTTTTTCTTCTGGTGAGTCATCAACAAATACAATTTTATTCTTTGAAAATGTAAGGTTAACAGCTTCCACTGATCTATCTAAAGCATTGGGACCCAGTAAACTGACATTTGGATTGATCTTTTCTATTTTTTTTCTTTCAGTTTTGGTAAGACATCCTGCTACTAGTAATGGTTTATTGTCTATTGTTAATTGCTTAATGCGGTGAAGCATTTTATGTTCAGTCGAATCTTTAACTGAACATGTTACAATTATATTAAGATCTGATTCATCAATACAATTCACTATATTATACCCATAACTATTTAAAGTGCCAGCAATAATTTCCGAATCGGCAACATTGGCAGAGCATCCATATGCTTCAATCCATATATTTTTTTTAGTATTTCTATTTGGTTTTATTTTATTGTCTAATTTTGAGAGGATATCATGATGATTATTTATTTTAACATCCTTTTTCAAAATTGAGATATTTTCAATAAGATTTGGTTTAAGTTGTTGCATTAGTAGCTATTATAATAATAAATCCAGTATTCTATATAATTTTTGAGATTAGTGAACTAAAATAATTGATAATAAGAAATAGGCCTAAGATGAGTATTTTTTTTCCAAATTTCTATATGCTGACAAGTTAACAAGATCATTGAATTCTTGAAAAGTAATCATTTTATTTTTCAATTCTTTAGTTGTACCCATTTTCTTTAAGGTTTGAAGGGTTTGTTTTATTGCAAAAGTAGCTGAGTATAATGCAGATAATGGAAATACGACCATTTTAAAACCGATTTTTCTTAGTTGGTCAGCAGTTAGATTAGGGGTTATTCCTTCCTCAATCATATTTGCTAGTAAAGGAGCCTTAATTTCTTTTGCAATCAATTCCATTTGGTCAATGGTTTTCGGTGCTTCAATAAAAATAACATCAGCACCAATTCTTTCGTACTCTTTTCCTCTTTCTATTGCTTCTTCAATTCCAAATTGTGCAAGCGAATCCGTTCTTGCGACTATGATAAATTCATTATCTTCTCTTGCATCTATTGCAGCATGTAATTTAAGAATATATTCTTCTTTTGGGATAACGGTTTTGCCAGTCATATGACCACACCTTTTAGGCCATACTTGATCTTCCAAAAAAATTCCTTTTGCACCGATTCTTTCTAAATCTTTAACAATTTTCCAAACATTTAAAGGATTTCCATATCCTGTATCTATATCAACTAGAATCGGAATATTTACAGAATTAATAATTCTTTTTGCATTTTCCAGAGTTTCCCCAGCATTCAAGAACCCGAAATCGGGCATTCCCAACAAAGACGCTGATGTTCCATACCCTGTTTGAAATGCGCTTTCAAATCCAACATTTTCGGCAATTTTAGCGGTTAAAGCATCGTATACCCCTGGAAGGATAATAATATCATCATCATCTGCTAGACGTTCTCTTATAGAGATTTTTGTTTTATTATACATCTCACTACTTTAACAGATTATTAATTAATAAATAGATTTAAAAATTATTTCTTAATTTTTTATTTCATAAATGTCGTAATCAGTTTCAGAATATTTAGAAACGCCTATCATACATTCTCTGCAAGAATAATATTTAATTGGAGGATCATGACTAATTGACCCATTTAGCCATATCATAATGTTTTCGCACACAGGGCATTTCATAGTCATTGATAAACCTTTAATAAAAATCAATATATATTTTTTTAATACTTCATTTTAATTATACTATTAATATATTCTGCCAAAGTTCTGTTTAATTCAGAGTTCTGCTGTAAGGATATGCAGCAGAACTTTATACAAGGAAAAATTAATAAATCGCTAGTGATATTATGAATACATGATTTCCCATTGGTTTTCGAGAGTAAACAGTGTTATCCCTAGAGGGTTTTCCAGACAATATATTTTAAACTTGTTAAAAGAAAAACCAATGAGTGGCAAAGAAATTATAGATTTTGCGATTTATGAAAGCGGCGGAAAATGGAAACCATCTCCAGGTCTTATTTATCCTATGCTAGGCAGATTATTAGAAGAAGGACTAATTTCAGAGACTGAAAATGGAAAATACAAAGTTACACATAAAGGTGTTGGAATTGCAGAAGATATTCAATCAATACAAAAGATATTACAAAAACAATTGGATGTTATGTTTAGGTTTGGAAGTATAGGAAGATTTATGGCTATGGATCTAATAGATAGAGTATCATCTATAGGCTCTACATTAAGTTCTAATTTGGATAAAATGACTGAACAAGAACGTGAAAAGTATAAAGAATTTTTAATTACAGAATTAAAAAAGATCGAAAAACAAGAAAAGGAATTAAAATAAAAAGTAACTTTTTTTGAACAGATAGAATAAGGAAAATTATAAATGCTTAAAGAAGTGCAATATCAAAGAGTACTGTGACTTCGGAGCTTTTAGAGTGTATTAATGCATTAACAAATAAGATTAATCAAATTGAAAACGATATTCAAAATGCTACTGATCTAGTAATAAAAGAATATATAATTACTGCTGAAAAAATGGATGAGAATCAAAGCTATTTTTTATCTGGTATTCAGTATGGAATACCAGGAAAATCCTACTTATTAACTTCTAAAGGAATCGAGGTTTTGGGAGAAGAAACAATTGAAATTGGTGAATTCATCAATCAGGTTATAAATTATGCAAATAATCCGTCTAGGAAAATTGAGGTTTTAAAAGATCTAGTCACTCATCTACAAAAGTTTCTCGAAAGTATGAATAACAGTTTGGCATAAATAATCCATAAGTAAGAACTAAGCATTTGCCATATCATTGGTCATATCAATCATAAGATTTAACGGTATTTTATTACTACTAAAACCTATTCGTAGTTTATTGTTTTGATATTCAATATCTCCAATTTTATCAAAAAGACCTCTTGAGGAGAGGTGAATTTTACTGCACTTAAGATAAATTTTATATGAGCCTTCTCTTTCACTATGAACGCCAGATAGGAATTTTACTTTACCTAGATTAACTAATTCATCCAATTCTCGACAAACAGGTCTTATTAGATTCCAAGCTTCTTCTTCTTTCAAAGCAATAAAGTATAGAATCAGTTCAAAATAAAAAATGTTACGTTATATAAAAAATTAGTAGGTATTCAATTAATTTATAATAAATTTGAATTCAGCATATTCTGGGTTGATCGGAATAAAGTTTATCCCTAAAACAGGTATCTTAATTGAATAAGATCCTGGAGAGGAAAACATAAATGGAATAGTAACAGAACCTTCTGCTGTATGGAGAAGAGGTTGATTGATTTGTTTTGCTGCTGAAAATACTTCTTTCCCATTTTTGAAGACTTGAAAATCATAATCAACATGAACCTGGATTTTATCAGTATCAGGTTCAAGAAAATTGATCTTGAATTTTACTTCTTTATTAGGTGCAATAACTTCAGGAGAAGTAGTAATATTTACATCCAAAGAGCCACCAGTAGTAGATTGCAACAGGTTTTGATTCATAACACCATAAGAAGCCACAACGAACACACTTCCTAAAAAGAAACTTGTAAAAAAATAACCAATTATTACAAAACAATTTGAATATTTTTGTTTCATAAGATGTCTACAACTAATTGAATTGAATATATGTATTTATATGTATTTATTCCTTTAACTATTGAAAACAAATAACAAGTATTTAATAAATTCGTGTTATTAATTAAATAAACAACTAATAAAAAGACAATAATTATTTTTAATTCTTACAATAACAATAAAATTTAATTTATCAAAAAACTATAAACTGCAAAATACAAATAACTCTTTATGCCTCATTATTCTTCATGTAAATCAAAAGTAAGAAGTGTAATACTATTAAGTACATCTCTATTCTAAAATGCTTAACAAAATTATAATAAAAAAAAGGAGATATTCATTTCTTTGTTAAAAATTAATGTTTGCATTCATTATACTTGATTTTTCTTCCTGGAGTTTATATTATTATAATTTAAAACAAATTTTGTAAAAATATTAATTGTATAGATAGAAAAGAAGTAATATATTAATCTTTAACTGTTTAACTAAAATATAATGAGTATTGTATTTTGGTCCCTAGTTCTAATTTCAATTTTAATTAATTTTTTAATAAGTTGTTTTCGTTGGCTTATTCTGTAGTTTGTAATTCGTCTTCAAATAAGTTTTTTCTCACTTTTATAGGAACATCATAATATGAAGCTAAGGCAATCGCATCAGATGCCCTATAATTTCGTAGAATAAGTGTATCCTTTCTTCCTCTAAAATACAGGTTAGCTCGTAGTACTGATCCGCTCATATATATTCTGACTTCCATTAATAAAAGATCTTGCATTACAGCTATTTCTTCAACT
>JBIOXM010000130.1:0-5599 GCA_044869655.1 Nitrososphaeraceae archaeon
TTGCAAAAGCAGTTGCTAATGAGACAAACGCTAATTTCTATTCTATCGGCGGACCTGAAATAATGAGCAAATTTTATGGAGAAAGCGAAGAAAAGTTAAGAGAGATATTCTTACAGGCACAAGAAAAGGCTCCTTCTATAATATTTATTGATGAAATTGATTCAATAGCACCAAAAAGAGATGAAGTAGCTGGTGATGTTGAGAAAAGAATCGTATCCCAGCTTTTGACTTTAATGGATGGACTCAAAACCAGAGAGAAGGTTGTTGTAATTGCGGCTACAAATAGACCAAATGCAATTGATCCTGCCTTGAGGCGACCAGGTAGGTTTGACAGAGAAATAGAAATTGGTATCCCTGATGAAGAGGGGCGTTATGACATTCTTCAAATCCATACTAGAGGAATGCCATTGGAACAAGACATAGACCTCAAATCTTATGCCAAAGTTACCCATGGATTTGTAGGTGCGGACTTGGAAATGGTAGCAAAAGAAGCTGCAATGAGATCTTTACGTAGAATTATACCTGAAATAAATTTAAAAGAATCAAAAATTCCTATAGATATACTAAATAAGATAAAAATAACTAATCAAGATTTTGATGATGCTTTGAAAGAGGTTCATCCATCTGCAATGAGGGAGGTTTTGGTGCAAAAACCAAATATAGAATGGAAAGATATTGGGGGTCTATTTAATGTTAAAGAAGAATTAAAGGAAGCAATAGAATGGCCACTTAAACATGCCGATCTTTTTAACAAAGCAGCAATAAAACCTCCTAAGGGAATATTATTATATGGACCTCCAGGAACTGGAAAAACACTATTAGCTAAAGCTGTTGCATCGACCTCTGAATCAAATTTTATTAGTATAAAAGGTCCTGAGCTTTTATCCAAATGGGTGGGAGAATCTGAAAAAGGCATCCGTGAAATCTTTAGAAAAGCTAGACAGGCAGCACCTTGCGTAATATTTTTTGATGAAATAGACGCTATTGCTCCAAGAAGATCAGGATATGATGGAGGAGGCGGAGATTCACATGTAACGGAAAGATTAGTGAGCCAAATGTTAACAGAGATAGACGGATTAGAGGATCTCAAAGGAGTAGTGATTATTGGTGCAACTAATAGACCTGATATTATTGACGAAGCTTTGCTGAGACCAGGAAGATTTGATCGCCTGTTAGAAATACCAATCCCTGATAATTATACTCGAAAACAAATTTTACAAATACATCTAAAAAAGAAACCATTAGCTTCTGATGTAGATATTGATAAACTAGTAGCTTTAACCGATAGCTTCACTGGTGCAGAGATAGAATCTTTAGTCAATGCTGCAGCTATTACAGCAGTAAAAGAGCATGTTATAGCGAAAGAACAAAAAGAAATGAATCATGATCAAAAAACAGATTATAATATTAAAGATACATCTAAAATTAATGAAAAGAAAGAGAGCAAATTAAAAGAAGAACTAGAAATATCTATGAAACATTTCCAAAGCTCATTTAGCAAAATTGCAAAGAAAAATAAACAATCATCGTTACCTAGAATTAGTAGCATAGCATAATTCTCTAAACTAATAATAATTTTTTTTGTGTCCGTACTTTCAACATCTGCCAATTAATAATTCATTGCTGAGTAGCGAAATATTCTTTAATCTAAATTAGCAAAAAAAATTAAGAAAGAAAACTAATTTCTTTTGTTGTTGTTGATAATGATGATGATGATAATTTGTTAATTATTTCTTCAACATTCAGAATAAATTATTGCAATTATTATCTCGATAAATATATTTTATATTAGAAATCTAAAATCAAATAGTTTTTAAAGTTTATTTTATCGACTTAAATATTTAATAGTTTCATGTTTTCTATGCTCAAAGAGTTGTCCTAATATTTTAGTAAAAAATATTGAACCAATTTTTCCAAAAATTCCATATGGTAAAATAAATTCAACTTTATCGATAACTTCTGTTTTATTCTTGTTGATTCCTTGAAATTTATGTGTATGTTTCCATTTGATAAAGGGTCCTTCCAACATTTCATCTATATATTCATATTGTTGAAAAAAAGTTATTTTTGAGTGCCAGGTTCTTTCCATAATTATTATTTTAGCTGAAAGAATCGTTTCTTGACCAAGGATAATTTTTTGATTTGTAGTATTAATTATTTTTAAATTTAATTTTTTTGGGGTGATAATTTCTAAATGTCTAATATCAGTATAAAATTCCCATACTTTTTCAATATCCTTATTTATTATAAATTTATGGAAAAATTTACTCAAGCAAAAATATTAGAGAGATAATCTAATTCAAATGTTGTCATATATATGCTAATTATTGATTAAATATTAGCTTTATATGGAATTGGCGGAAATTTATTCTTATCTTGTCTAAAAATATTTTGGTTATTCAAAACATTGCATGTGAACATTTAGGTAATCTTGCTAATCTGTTTGAATTAGATGGATTTAATGTAACAATATTAAACTCTCAGAATAATTCGATTCCTAAAGATCTCATTTCTTATTCCGGCATTATTATATTGGGAGGACCTATGTCAGTTTATGATAATTATGATTATTTAAAAAATGAACAAAAATTAATTAAAAAAGCAGTAGAGATGAATATACCCACATTAGGTATATGTCTTGGTTCTCAATTAATCGCAGAAGCAATGGGTGGAAAAGTTCATGCAGGCAACTTAAAAGAGATAGGTTGGTATGATATTGAAATCACTGAAAATGGACACAGAGATATATTTAATGGAGTTGCAACCTTAAAACATACAGTTTTTCAATGGCATGGAGATACGTTTGAGCTTCCTCCATCTGCAATAATTTTAGCTAAATCCAATAAATATATACAAGCTTTTCGTATAAAGACTGCAATAGGAATCCAATTTCATATTGAAGTAGATGAATTTATGATCGATGAATGGATAAGAGTTTACTCAAAAGAAGTATCTGATTTGAATTTAGACAAATCTAATATCATGTCTCACCAAAAAAAGCAGATTTTAAATCTTTTAATATTTTGTAAATTAATATATAATAATTTTAAGAAAATGATCCAACATTATGATGACAAATATAAACATAAAGAATATTGAAACCCGACAAATTTAGTTATTCATAAAGAAAAAATGAAAAAAGAGAGAGATAAAGAAGTAAAAAATCTACTTCTGTGTTTGATTTGTTACCGGAGTTTCTGGTCTACTCTTCAAAGTAATTTCTTTATCTATACTCTCTCCATCTCTAAATATGGATAATGTTGCATTATCATTTACAGCCTTGTTCAATTCCAAATATGAGATCAAATCTTCCATCTTGATTATTGGTTTCCCATCTAACGCTGTAATAAGGTCACCTCCTCTCTTTTCACCAAATTGATTTACACTACTTCCATTCAATCCAGCTAAATCCGCAGGACTGTCTCTTACTATAGTGTCTATAATAACACCTTTTTGAGTCCTATCTAATTTTTCTCTCTTGGCAATGTCTGCAGTTAACGTGTTTCCAGTTACACCAAGCCAAGGATGAGTATAATTTTTCTCTTCCATCAATATAGGAATTATTCTCAGTACGGTATTGGAGGGAACAGCCAAACCTATTCCACCAGGAAAAATACCTGCAGTATTGACTCCTATAACTTCTCCTTTCATATTTAATAGTGGGCCTCCTGAATTGCCAGGATTAATTAAAGCATCGGTTTGAATAGCATTAGGTATTGAAAATCCTCTTTCGTCTATAGATAAGAGTCTACCTATTTGACTAACAATTCCTGTTGTCATTGAACTATCTAATCCAAATGGATTACCTATTGCTACTACTTGATCACCAACCTTAAGCTCAGATGAGTTTCCAACTACTAATGGTTTAGGTATGTTAGTTGTATTTTCATTAATCTTTATAACTGCTAAATCACTAAAAGGATCTGTTCCAGTTACATTAGCTGTATACCTATCTCCGTTAATAAAAGTTACATCCACGACTTTTGCATTTTCTACAACATGATTATTAGTGACAATATAACTTTTATTATTATAAATAAATCCAGAACCTAATGATGTAGTATTCTCCTTATCCGGCCCAAAAGGGTTAGCAGGAGGCATCGTTTTTGTTACTTGAACTATTGAGTTTTCTACCAATTCAAAGAGATCATTTAAGGATAGATCGTTGTTATTGTTATTGTTATTGTTGTTAGATGTTTCGTTCAAATTTTGTGCATTCGCGACTCCAATAAACGTACCACTGGCTAAAAATACTAGCATTAAAACAATAGTACTGTTATATCTATTGATTATGACTTTTGACATCTGAAACATTAAAGTATTTTTGTTATTTCTATATGTTTCTTTTAAGTTTGATTATACAAAGTTTATGTATTGTATTTTTTTTGTTGTTATACTGTTTTAACTGGCTACCCTATTATTTGTTTAGATATTTTTGTGTTTTCTAGTAATTAAGCAAAATTTCATCCTCCTTCTATCTATATTTACCTTTTTGTTTTCATTTGCTACCATTAGTTATACTTATTAGTTATATTGGCAAAGAATATTTGTTGAGAATATGCATAATACGAATTTAAAAATCTTAGACTACTCAAATTTAGAGGCATCATTATTTATTTTAATTGTTTCCACTTTAGGGTCATTTATGCAGATTTCAGGCGCAAGTTGGGATATAACTTCTCATCTCTTAAATCAACCAGATTCGTTTTTTACTCCGTCCCATGCTATGCTTTATACTGGAATAGGATTAATAGCAATTTCTGCAGGAGTGGGTTCTTATCTATTAAGAAGAAAGAAAAAAATTAATCAATACCACTCTATTTCGCTTTCTTTTAAATTATTAATAATAGGTTCGTTTTTGTCATTGATTGCAGGTCCATTAGATTATTTATGGCATCAAAATTTTGGGCTCGATGGTCTGCTAAGTCCTACTCATATTTTCTTGGCTACAGGAATGCTAATTAACTCTTTTGCAGTTTTTATAGGATTATATGGGGTAATGCATAATATTTCTCATGGGAAAAAATTAGCTAAAATTTTTCTTATTCCTTGTCTCTGTTCCTTGTGGTTTACATCCGTATGGTATGTATTTATATTCGTTTTACCATTTTCCGAATCTGATTTTTTTAATTTTAATTTAGATACATATAGCGCAACTTTGATAGCAAGTATTTTTCTTCCTCTCATTAACTCCATTATGTTTCTGTGCTCATCAAAAGTATTTAATAATACTTTTGGCTATGCATCCATAATAGTTTCTTTATTGGTATTGGTAAATACTCTTTCAACTATTATTCCGACTGGAGCTCTACTCTCTCCTCTTATTCCTTGGTATGTTGTTAGTATTTTAGGAGCCTCTATCCTTGCAGATATATTATTAAATTCAAACTTTATTAAAATTAATACAAAACAATTTAAAAATAATAAATTGATAGCAAGTTCTATAATTGGATCAATTTTCTATTTTTTTAATTATCCCATGATTATATGGACATATGGAACCTTTCTACATACTGATTTAGGATCTTTAAATGCAGTATTACCAACGTTTCTAAATACTATTGTAATTGTAACTTTGATTACAGTACCAGTGGGGGCA
>JBIOXM010000131.1:0-12194 GCA_044869655.1 Nitrososphaeraceae archaeon
CTAACGGATTCAGTAACTTTTTTAATCGCAGTGTCCATATTCCCATTGAAAAAATCTCGTTCTGCTTCGAAGCATAGGCGATAGGATTGGCTCAGTGTTACCTCTTTTTGGGATAATAAATTTCTCATATCATTAGGTATTATTATAATAGAAATATTATCTTCTTGATTCCACTCTGAAAAAAACTGGGATTCAGGTATAGAACCAGTAGTATCTGGTAAGGGAATGTATGTTAAAATTCTTTTTTCTGTATCATCGTATCCAGAAATTATTAATGCATGTTGAGGTAGATCATATAAACCTGGAAAAATAACAATAGGAGGAATCCCCTGATCTATCCTTTTTTTAAGATCTAGAATTGTGCTTTTATTAAAAAAAGGAAAAAAATTACTTTTTTCAGCAATTTCTATTCCATCTATAATATTCGGTGTTTTAGAGGAATTTTTATTATAGTTAAAATTGGTAAGATCTTCTCCCCAATATTTCAGTACTACTGCAATTACTAATGGGACAGCCGAAGTATTTTGGTCTATTAATGGCAAATTTAAATCATGAGATAAATTACCGTGCAATTATAACAAGATAATTTTCATCAAATAAAAACTATCCCATCCTTTGTCTTAAAGAGATCTAATCAATTGTCAAATAGGTCTGATAGACAATATAATATCTTCTAATATAGTAATTGTAAATCTCATGATTCTTGTTTAGAATGTGACCAAATACAATATAATTCTATCTAATAAATAGTTATAAAAAATCTTAAGACAATAAAGTAAAAAATAAAGGATTATAGGTTGGTTTAATAGTTCCTCCTAATCCCGGTAACTAAAACAGGGAATTTTTATTTATATATCTTGAATTTAAAATAATTTTTTTGATTATTTAAATTATCTGTAAAATATTGGATAATAAACATTATTCAAATTAAAATTAAATTTAAATTTTAATATTAATTTACTATCTTTTTTTCAGAAATCATACAAGTTTAATTTTTGTTATCTAAAATCTTTTTAATACATATTTATTTGACTTTTAATTAAAATTAGGATTATTTATGTTGAATATTTTTACTAAAGGAAATATGATGTGATAAAACCCCATCCCAAAATTTGATTATCGCTATTATTTTAGCAAAAATTATCTCAGAAAATTAATCTCTTCTAAGATGATAAATTAAATTCAGTAATTAGGTGGTAGACAATGGTAAAATTGGTTATAATTGATTCCTCTAATAAAAGTTGAAAGGATTTTTGTAATGGAATAGCTTTATAAGCGCGGTTTCCCCGGAAATATCATTAAAATAATTTTACAAGAACTAGTATCAAAATTTTTATAAGTTATGATAAATTTTTAACTTGCTAACCTTAAGAAATTAGTGAAGATAGATTTGCCTTCAAATCCACTTTTTTCAGGATGAAATTGAACCCCGAAAATGTTTCTTTCCTTATGTTTAAAAACTTCATGTTTAGATTCCGATGATGAGCATAGTAGTTCTAGGTGAGAAGATAACCTATAGATCGCATATCTGTGACTTTGATAGGCATAGATTGAAGATTTAGACGGTAAAAAAATATTATCAGTAATAGATGTAATTTTAACCAATCCATGAATAGTATTTTTTAATTTAATTAAGGAACCACCAAAAAATAAATTGATCAACTCTGCTCCATAACAAATTCCTAATAATGGAAGGTCAGATCTATTGCAATATTCAATTATTTTATTATTTTTGATATTCGTCGCTCTATTATATATTCTTCTTCCTGATAATATAATCGATCTATATGATGATAATTCTTCGATCTTAATTTCTGAATATAATTTACATTTGAATGATAGACCCAATTCATTAACGATACGAGCAATATCGTTTACAAAGGGGGAAGTATTATTTACAATCAATAACTCCATAAGGATAACAGATTATGTAGAAAATTTATACGTTAAGACGAACAAGTGGCTAAATTTGCTAGTCGTTTAGATATCAAAAAAACAGCAACTGAAATAGGAACTGTAGATGTATCTTTATCTAAGTCATATGTTTTTCCTTTAATATTAAATTTTAATGGTGTATTAATTGAAATATCCACATTCCTATCATTCTCAAAAAAACAAGAATCATTCAGTGGATCAAATTTGTCTAGGTCATAACATACGATCTTAGTAAGTCCACTTTTACCATTTAAGGATCCCACCATTCTAAAAATACGATGAATGTCAGTAGTCACTTGTGGGTCTAGTTTGAGGCCTACTTCATAAGAAATTTTATCCATTTCATTCTTTAAGGATTGATAACCACCAATTTTTTTGATAAATCTATTTAAATTATCCTTGGAACCTTCAGGTAACTTCATTTTGTCAACAATTCTTTTTCTCCATCCATACGAAAATCCACTTAATGGAACCTTTACTTTATACCCACTTTTGTCCTTACTCACACCTAAACTCTCTGGTGAAAGATTCTTTCCCATTAAATATCCTACTATATCAGATCGGGATTTAGAATCTAATAATAAATAATTATTCTGAAAGACTACAACATGAAAACCAGTATTACCTGAAAAAGATACCTCTAGATTTTGTCTTTGTATTCCAAAATCTTTTTTTAAAAATTCGAGTAAATTTTTAGTTTCCTTTTTTAACGAATTTATACATCTAAAACACGGTATTGTATTTTTAAGAATCTTAGTATTATGACATTCTTGACACGAAGTGAGTACATCTTTAGACACAAAACTACAATTAGAACAAATATAATATGTATGCTCTTTTTGACATGGTAATAATATATCATTAAGATCAATATCAAATATGAGATCTGCTCCTTTCCAACACTTCTCTGTAATAGGAAAAGTAGGAAATTGATAATAGGCATTTGAGCAAAAAATATCTGAAGGAACATTCTGAATTATAAACGCTTTTAAACTTCCGATTTTTGAAAAGGATAAATGCCTAATTACCTTGCCATCAAACGTCATAAATCCAAACTCGCGGTTATGCATTTGATTAGGATGGCTAAGAATACCAATATTTTTAAAATAATATTCTTTAAAAAGTCTAACTAAGAAATCTTTATTTTTACTATTAATTTCTTTTTTCATTTTTTATTTCTTTCGACCAAATTGTATAGGATTAGTGATTCCTCTACAATCGATAGTTGCATAACAAAGGTTTTCATTTACTAATTTGCTACAAGCAGGAACAGAGTATTTTGTCTGACTTCCTTTTTTACCTGCTAAATGCTCAACTTGATATCTAGTAATTTTTTCATTAAAATCGGGAGCGTTTTGAAATAATAAAACTACTTCGTCTACACTTTTTCCTGATGATAGCATATAAGTGGCTAACATAAATCTGGCCGAGTGAGGTAAATTTTCACTTTTATTTAGTAATTCTAACGCTTTCTTAATACAAGGAGGAAATTCGGTAATATGTCTATGGTACTTTATGGGCGGAGTCAATTTATTTTTAATCAATATTGCATGAGTTTTAATTTGTTCTGGTATTTTAGTAATATTCATATTCTTAATCTTATTATACATCAATTTGTAAATTTCAGATCTTATCAGTCGGACAGTTTCATCTCCATCCAAATATACATAACCATTATCAACAGCTCTATTGATCAATTTCCATTCTTCTTCATTAAATTGAGTAGCTCTTTGTAAATAATCAGAAATATTCATTTTAAATAAATTAGTTTTTTTAGGATCTGATTCTACATCTAATTGAAAAAGTTCTCTGAAAATCCTCGAAATGATGAGATTTTTTTTTATTTGATCTTTTTCTTTCAAAAGATCAGCAATTAAAAATTTCTCTACACGTCTAGCTTCAAAAAGAGAAAATCTTTTGATAGCCCAATCTTCATCTATATATTTCATTATAATAAGTGAAACAAGAAAAGTAAATAATTCGATATCATATTTTTCAAGATCATTAAAAACCTTTCCTTGAACCAAAGCGAACTCGATCCTTTTAATAGCTCTCTCAATGATATGTAAAAATTCAGACCGATTAAAATCATCCAAATCAAAATGACTTTCTCTTATGTAGGTTCCAGCCTCTTCTAAAAAGGGATACTTTGCTAAGTCATCCTTTCCTAAAATGATACTCAATACTATCAATCTTACTCATTACCAAAATAATAATACTTCGTAAAGATATTATCCATGTAGCAAATAAAAAACAATTAGACAAAAATTGAAAATGGGATTCCATGTATCTATTAGTGGTTCATTAATTAATGCAGTCAGTAAGGCAGAAGGGCTGGGTTGCACTGCTTTTCAAATTTTTACAAGAAATCCTCGTGGATGGACACCCAAACCTTTAGAAATGAAAGATGTTGACGAATTTAAAAGAAAAGTCAATAATAGTTCTATTGATAAAAAAAATGTTGTTGTTCATATGCCATACTTACCTAATCTCGCAGCACCAAAGTGTGAATCATATAATAAATCCAAAAAAGTTCTCTATGAAGAGATTATTAGATGTTATTTATTAGATATTCCTTATCTTATTCTTCATTTGGGAAGCCACCTTGGGTTTGGAGAAAAAAATGGAATAACACAAATAGTCGATGGTTGCAATTTTGCTCTTGACAATTTTAATTCTTCATATCGAAGACATTTACACTTAAATATTTTAATTGAAAATAGTGCAGGTCAAAAAAATAGTATCGGTAGCAGTTTCAATGAAATTAGGGCTATATTAGATAAACTAAATGACAAAACATTTGGTGTGTGTTTAGATACTTGTCATGCATTTGCTTCAGGTTATGACATAAGATCAACCGAAAAAGTAATAGAAACAATGGCTAATTTTAATGAGATCGTAAACATTGCAAATTTAAAAGTCTTACACTTGAACGATTCAAAAGGAAGAATAAATGAAAATGTAGATAGACACCAACATATTGGACTTGGTTCAATAGGTAAAGAGGGACTTGCAGAATTTTTAAATCATAAATATATTAAAAATATCCCAATAATAATGGAAACTCCAAATGATGGGATCAGAGGAGATAAAGAAAACATGAGATTTGTATTAGACTTAATTGATGATAAACGAATTGATTTGAATATATCAAGAAAAATATAGGTCCTTATTCTCATGGATAATATTTATGAGCAGATATGATAGAATTGTGAAACTTTCATTGGAAAGAGGATTTTATTTTCCAAGCTCCGGAATTTACTCTGACTCTCCAGCAGGTTTTTGGGAATACGGACCTAATGGGAACAGCATTAAAAATAAGTTTATTGATTTATGGAGAAGAGAATTGGTCAGAAGAGATGATATGGTTGAGATTGATGGATCCCAGATAATGAGTAGAAATGTTTTTGTTGCTTCTGGGCATATTGACCATTTTTCTGATCCTGTAATAACATGTAGTAAATGCAAATCTGTTTTTCGAGCTGATAAATTCATCCATGAGAAAGAAGGGATTGAAGTACCTGAAAGAGTACCCAATCGGGACGTGGATAAGATATTAAGTCAATATAATTTAAACTGTCCAAAATGTGGTTCAGCGTTTCAGGAGACTGAGAGATTTAATATGATGTTTAAAGTAGGTATTGGTCCTAATCAAGATGAAGCTTATTTAAGACCCGAAACTTGTCAAGCTATATTTGTAGACTTTATGAGGATTTTTAAAATTATGAGAGGAAAACTTCCATTTCCCATAGCTCAAGTAGGGAAAAGTTTCAGAAATGAAATTGCTCCTCGACAAAGTCTATTAAGATTAAGAGAGTTTTATCAGGCAGAAATTGAAGTATTTTGTAATCCAAATCAGTTAGACGTTTTACCAAAATTTGAGGAGGTACAAGATACACCTTTAATTATCGATGACGGTACTAAAATATTTAAACTTACTGCAATTGACGCACTCAGGAGCAAGATTATTCCTAATAAATTAATCGCATATTATTTATCTATTTTATCCGAATTTTATGAGAAGACGGGAATCGATATGAACCAAACACGTTTTAGAAAATTATCTGATCAGGAAAAAGCTTTTTATGCAACAATTGCTTTCGATTTTGAATTAAAGACGAGTTTAGGATGGTTAGAATTAGTAGCTTGTAATTACCGATCTAATTATGACCTATCTCAACATTCCAAAATCAGCAAAGAAAAAATGGAATTAATGGATCCAGTTACAAATGAAAAGGTTTTACCTCATGTATTCGAGCTTTCGTTAGGGATAGATAGGAGTATATATTCAATTTTAGAGCATTCCTTTGCTGAAGACAATGAAAATAATAGAGTGATCTTAAAGTTAAAACCATATCTAGCGCCACTTTTGGGCGCAATTCTTCCCTTAGTAAAAAAACCCGAATTAGAAGAAATCGCGAAAAATATTTACTTCTCTCTGAAAAAGGATTTTGATATTTATTATGATGGATCTGGATCTATCGGAAGAAGATATAGAAGATTAGAAGAAATTGGGGTGCCATATGCCATAACAGTTGATTATGATACACTTAAGGATAGCACTGTAACTATTCGATATAGAGATAGTATGGAGCAAAAACGTATCCAAATAAAAGAGTTAAAAAATTTTTTTGAAAAAACTCAAAAGCCATAATTATATTATCATCAATGGAAACTAAAAAAAATTTAAAAAAAAAATCAGCTAATAAATACGAAAAGGAAATCATACCTTTAGAAAAATGGCTAGCGTCATTTAAGAACAACAATAATAGAGAAAGAATAAATCCGAGAGTATTAATTCGTCAATTTTATGCTCAAGGATACTTTGAAGCATATGATATTATAAGAAATTACTCAGAAAAATTAGGTCTTGAAATAATTTGGTTTAAAGAGAAGCGAAATTGTTCTCATTATTTTATCTCTAAAAAGTTTCCTGAGTTAGAATCCATTTGTGTCTATTGTAATAGAATCTTTAATGAATCTGAACCTATTCCATGTGTACAAGAAAATTGTCTACATATCTTTTGTTCGTTAAATTGTTTAGAAAAGCATATCATACTAATACATAAGGATAGCACATAACATACCACTATCTTTTATTTTAAATTAATTTATACCTCAATAAGATGAGAATCAAATAATTGCTCTAAAAGTTGAACCATTTCTTGTTCGACTTGTTGTCGAGGGATTCCTAATTTTTCAGAAAAAAAATCTGTAAGTTGATTTATAGTTTTTGTTCCATCACAAGATTCCCAGAATTGAACGATTGCGTCATTGACCATAAAACTTTTTTCATCTTTATTGAGTAAAATTAGCGAACCATCTTCCGATTTTATGAAGGAGCCTATTTTTTTTGGGAGGGCTTTCTCATAATCTATCTGAAATCTTAGTTTGGGTTTTCCAAATCCTAGTGATTCTCTAGCTTTAGGCTCCATTTTATCTATAGACCATGGTGGATCCCATACAATATCAACGTTAACAGTACCTATTCCATTGATTTTACCAACATATTTTTTTACATCATTAACCATCGTATTATGTAAGGGACATCCTCTAGTTGTCATTGTCATTTTAATATTGACATCTTTATCTTCCTTAATTTCTACGCCATAAATGAGTCCCAGATCAACTACATTTACCGGAATCTCAGGATCCATACATTTTTTTAACTGTAGATAAACTTGATCCTTAGTTATTGATTCTTTTGACATTTTATATTAAATTCTAAGCAAAAGACGATAAAAATGTTATTAATAAATAATACTTTTGCTATCAAAAGTAAAATGAAAATTATTATTTCATTAAGTTTTTAATACTCTTAGTATAAGGAGATGAAACAATTCCTTTCTCTGTTATTATTTTTGTAATTAGGTTGGGAGGAGTCATATCAAATGCGGGATTAATGACTCCAATGTTTTTAGGAGCTAGCATTTTTTTACCAATTTTAATAACCTCATTCTTTGAACGTTCTTCAATAACTATATCATTTGGTTTATTTTTCAAGTCGAAGGTAGAGGAAGGAGCAACTACATAAAAGGGAATATGATGGGTTTTTGCTAATACCGCTAATTGATATGTACCAATTTTGTTAAAAACATGACCAGTACGTAGTATTCTGTCTGCTCCGACTATAACATGTTTTACTATTCCTTTACCCATTATGTGTCCGACAGCCGTGTCAGGAAT
The DNA here is from genome assembly GCA_044869655.1 of Nitrososphaeraceae archaeon. Taxonomy (GTDB): domain Archaea; phylum Thermoproteota; class Nitrososphaeria; order Nitrososphaerales; family Nitrososphaeraceae; genus TH1177. The sequence goes on from JBIOXM010000131.1 coordinate 8,122, forward strand.
TAGACTAACATCTATATTTTCATGTTTAAGCTCAAATGCAGTTAATCTAGATCCTTGCATTACTGGTCTGGTTTCTGTGGCTATAACACTAATTTTTTTACCTGATTCTTTCACAGCTCTTATCACTCCTAATGCAGTTCCATAACCAACTGTCGCTAAGGAACCAGCATTACAATGAGTCATAATAGTATCACCATCTGAAAATAAATAAACGCCATTTTGTCCCATTAACTTGTTGGTTGCTATGTCCTCTTTAGCCATTAGAATAGCTTCTTCAAGTATTACTTTTTTTATTATCGAAATATCCCTGAGGTTTAGGATTTTTTGCATGAGTCTATCAAGAGCCCATTGGAGGTTAACAGCAGTTGGACGAGTTGATCGTATTATATTATACGCTTTATCTAGTTCTTTAAAAAAAACTTTCCAATTAGTTGTTTTACTATTAAGCGCCGCCATGGCTAATCCAAAGGCCGCTGTAACTCCAATAGCAGGAGCTCCTCTAACAACCAGTTTTTTTATAGCATCTGCAACATCAATGTAACTTTTACATCTTACATAACAGAGTTTTGATGGGAGTTTAGTTTGGTCAATCAAAATAAGACAATTATTTTTCCATTCAACTGTTAGAAGCGTAGAAGGGAATTTAGTCATTTTCTTCAATAGCTATAAACTTTCGTAAGATAATATAATTTATAGAATTAGAATTCTCTAATACATATAACACTAACCTAAATTACCAATCATAGCATTATTGGAACCGCTAAACTTGTTTTTCATAATGATTCCTCTTCCATCATATAAGGCACTTTTTCCTATATTATGAGGGTCTAATTTTTTATACTCTTCATGATCAGCAATGATCATAATTAAATCAGTTTCCCTTAATGCTTCCTCGAGATCATTCATTAGATACGTATTAGTATATTTGGATAAATGATCATCTTTTTTAACAAGAGGATCATGCACAATAATTTCTTTAACTTTGACTTTTTGTAATTCTTTAATTACTTCATAAGTTGGAGATAATCTGGTGTCTGAAACTCCTCCTCTAAAGGCGAGACCTAATAATGTTATTCTCAAGTTTTTGTATTTTTTGGGCTTTATCAAGTTTAGGGCTTGGGTGACACAATACTTAGGCATTGAATTATTAAGTAATCTTCCCGATTTTGTTAGTTTGCAGTCCACTTCAAGCATTTTGGCAGTTTTTAAAATAAATTGAGGATATATTGGAATACAAGCGCCACCTACTCCAATTCCTGGCTTATGAATATGACAAAAAGGCTGAGAATTTGCAGCATTACGTACTTCCCAGAAATTTATTCCTAGACGTTCAGAAAATATAGCTAATTCATTTGCTAATGCTATATTTACATCTCTGTATACTCCTTCAAATAGTTTTTCAGTTTCGGCTGACTTGATATTACTCATGGCAATTATACCTTTTTGATAAATAAGAGAAAAAACCTTTTTACTAATTTCTAAACTTTTTTTTCCTGATCCTGCAACAATCCCTTGATACCTTTGTTCAATATCTTCTATTGCCCTTCCTTCATAAATACGTTCAGGATTATATACGACATAAAAATCATTTTCTACTGTTAATCCACTCTCTTTTTCTAATAGAGGAATAACTACATCCTCGGTCGTGCCTGGAGGTACACTAGGATTGAGGGCCACTAGATCATTTTTTTTTAATCCTTTTCCTATGGCTATTGCTACATTCTTTACTGCAGACAGATCAGCTGTTCCATCAGGAGCCAAAACAGGGACACAAATCATCTTAAAGAAAGAATCTTGCGATGCTTTAACTAGATCATCATAGATACATAATTTCTTATTGATTATACCTTTTTCAAATGCTTCATTTACTCCAGGTTCCGGGATATGTGTTTTTCCTTCTATCGCTAATTCTAAAATCTTCTTAGACTTATCAACGCCTATTACATAAGCACCGGCACGCAACCAGGCGGCAGCTAGAGGAGATCCAACATGACCTAAACCATATATTGCAATTTTAAATTCACCAGAACGAATTTTGTTCTCTAAACTTAATAGTAATTGTGGAATATTATTATTAGAAAATATATTTTCCTCTATATTCCTTTTTTCAATTTTTTTTTTAGCAATCATAAATTTTTTAAATATACGGCAATATTTGTTTTTTTTTAATTAAATTAGGAAAAGAAGTTAAAAGGAGCATAAATAATTTATCACCCTCGTTAACATTTGAAAATGTTGTCGAGTATATCAGTTATAAAAGAACATGTTATTAGCACACTTGGATCTCATTGTTCATTACAAGTGCTAAAAGGTGCCAAAGATGAAGGTTTCAAAACTTTATTGATCTGCGAAAAAAAAAGAGCAAGTTTATATAAGAGGTTTAATTTTATCGATGAAATATTTTTTCTCGATAATTTTACAGAATTATTAAGCAAAGGAATTCAAAATGAACTAATTGATAAAAGAATAATTCTAATTCCGCATGGTACTTTAATATCCAATTTGAAATTTGATGAGTTAGAAAAAATCAATATACCTATATTTGGTAACAAATGGATTTTACGATGGGAAGCTGATAGAGTATTAAAACAAAAATTAATGGAAGACTCCAATTTTAATATACCATTACAAATTAATAAAAAAAATGAAATTAAAAATTTATGTATAGTTAAGTTACATGGTGCTGCAGGTGGAAGAGGTTATTTTCTTGCTTGGGACGAACAAAGTTTTGATGAAGGATGTCAAAAGTTAATTGATCAAAAAGTAATAAAATCTGAAGAAGAATTATATATTCAAGAATATATATTAGGTGTACCTATCTTTTTGCAGTTTTTTTATTCTCCTTTAAAAGATGAGGTAGAATTATTAGGTATCGATAGAAGATATGAAAGTGACATCGATGGCATTGGAAGAATACCATCTAATATTCAAATTAAACTAAATCTTGAACCTTCCTATAATGTTATTGGTAACTTTCCGCTTGTTCTCCGTGAGTCACTTCTACAAGAAGCATTTTTAATGGCTGAAAATTTTGCTAAAAAAACAAAGGAATTGGTTGCTCCGGGAATCCCTGGTCCTTTCTGTTTAGAAGGAGTTTATGACAAAAATGGAAAATTCGTCATATTTGAATTTTCTGCTAGAATCGTAGCTGGTACAAATCTCTTTATCAATGGATCACCGTATGCAGATCTTTTATATACTGAACCTATGAGTATGGGAAGACGAATAAGTAGAGAAATTAAAGAAGCAATTAAATCAAATAGGTTAGACAAAATTACAACCTGATTGCTTAATGATTATCCTCCAGTCATTCGAGTGAATTTGTTTATTTTTTTGTAATTATATATATAATCCAAGTTCGATAAAGCAACAATAGCCGACTTTTTTACTTCTTCACTTGGATCATTTAATGCTGATAGCAATGGAGTTCGAGCATCCTCAGAGCCTATCACACCCAAAGCAACAGCAGCTTCATGTCGAACAAAAATACTTGGATCTTTCGCAACTGCCTCAGATAAAGGCTTTATTGCACTCGTAAATCCCAACTGTCCAAGTGAAAAAGCAGCCTCGTGTCTTACTAATTCATCAACATCCTCCTTCAAGGCCTTACTGATAGTTTCAATTGCCTGCTCTCCTCCTAGGTCAGCTATGATACAAATTGCCCTAGTTCGAATAACTGGATCATGATGGAATGATAATTTACTAAAAAACCAAAAATTTTTATTGTTAAATTCTTTTTCCATTTCGTCGATTAATTCTAACCTCTCGTAATTTTTATTGTAATTACTCTTCACGGTTAATTTAGTCTTGATTTTTTAATCTTAATCTTCATATTAATCTTTCATAAGTTATATATTTGTGAAACTAAGAACTTTTATGCGTATAAGATATTGGCATCTTACTATACCTGAAATTTTACATGCAAAATACCCTCTTGATAAGGTAAACCATTGGGAGATAAAGTGCCTCTATGGAGAACATGAACATTTTGGTATTTTCTGGTACAAATATGGAACTCCTTTCGATAAAGAACCTGTTCATGGAATTTGTTTTTATTATAATGAGATCCCAGA
>JBIOXM010000132.1:0-3955 GCA_044869655.1 Nitrososphaeraceae archaeon
ATTTAAAATTCATTAACAATTATCTTTTACTAGTATAATATTAGGCAAGTTCTTATACCGTACAAATTAATATAATGATATGAATAACAATAATATATTCATGGTTGATGTGATAGGTATAAATCCAGTATCATTATTAACATCAGATTCAATTTTCAGGAGAGGAAATCAATAAAATGGAAAAAGTATTTTCAACACTCAGATCATTCATTGATAATAATGGAAAGACCAAATTCTGCATCACTTGTGGTGGAATGGCTACACAAGAAGCATTATTTGACGTCGGAGACGGTGTTACCCTTATAGAAAAATATTGTGATACATGTGCTAAAAAAGAAGTACATTAATAATTTTTGTAACTTCTAAAATATATAATCAAGTTAACATAGGATGCATTTCAATGGTTGAACATTTACCAACATGAGTAAAATTTTAACTACAAATTTAATCTAGGAATATTATTATCTTTTATTGACTAGTTTATTATATTATAATATCTAACTTTAATATTTAAAATCTGTTATTTCAATGTTCTCTCTACCTTAAGGAAATACTATTTTATTAGAATTTAATTCTATTTTCTCAATATATGTATTAATATATCATTTGTAAGTATTGTTAGTTGTTCTATATATATGACTTATAATTGATATTAAAAAAGCCAAAAGAAGAGATAGAAAACACTTAGAGAATGGCTACAATTAATTAATATTAAAGTTGATTGGTAAAAATTTTCTCATATTTATATTTTATATTTGCATCGCTCTTTGTTTTTTACTATTCCTTTTTATAGTTTGGTATATTCTTACTATTTATTAGCCCATTTGAGCATATAAGGAGTAAGGGAGAATTGAATGTTCGAATATTCTTATTGCATTTCATTACAAGTCATGCAATATGAATTCAATAAAAGGCATTTTATTTTATATTATATTGAAATCACATATTATGGCAATTCATTTATATATTCTATGGAAACAAATTTGAAATTTCTAATCTCTCTAATCAAATTAACAACGCCAAAAATTGATTATTCATTAATACTAAATTTAGAATATTAATCACTATTTTCCATCTCAGGACTTAAATTGTATTTTATATTGGTTAAATAAATCATTTAGGAAGGCTATATAAGCATCAATAGTAAAGATTTTAATGATTTATTTAAGAAAGTAATCAAAAATAAGATTATTGTTATTGTTGTGAACCTGACCTGACATTCCTAGACCTTTCAAACCATAATTCATTAAACTTGATCATATTTTTTAGATATTCATCATAGGAAGTTACCCAATTTGACATAATATTTTGCCAAAAGACCGAATATGTAATAAACGGATTGGATGAATAATTACTTGGATTTTGTTGTTGTTCTTCTTTTTCTAATAGTATTTTGGGATTGATAGTTTCTTTATCAAATTCTGATTGATTGATGCTCTTTTGTTGGCTTACTTCATCCATGTGAGAAAGATAGGGTTTTTCAACTCCGTTTCTCGATGCTAAAGTCGATACTGAACTAGTATGAGGGGGAGAATTAACTTTGACATCAGTTTCTACCTCTAGATTTTCTTCTTTATCCTTTAACGGAACCCTAAATTCTGTCTCCGCTTCTACATTTACTCCTTCTGTCGGTATGGTAGTTACTGTTGTTATAGTAGCTTCTTTATCCGTCTGTGATTCTTTGGGATTAACAATTATTTTTTCTTCTTTTGATAACAAACTGGTTTCATTCGGGGATTCAATCACATCAATCTCTAATTTAGAATCTTTTTGGACATTAGGCACTTCATAATTATCATTTTGGCCTTGTTGAGGTATGTTATCTGTATTTTTTCCTTGTCTTCCATTTTCTTTTACACCTGTAAGTTCTCCAGCAACTTGTGGACCTTCAACGACTACTTCTTTACCTGTCTCTAAGACTTCCTTAACTGCTTCACCAATAGTAGTTGGTATAGGATTGATTTCATCATTTTGATTCTTGTTTGTAATATTAGAACTCTTAGATAAATCTGTTTTATCGTCCAAATTTTTCTTCTTGGGTGGTTGATATCCACTAGGAAAAGTCATACCTATATTATAGTATATCTGTTTCATAAACCTTTATTCTGTTAAATTTTTGTAGTAGTTTAAAAATATAGGAAATGAAACTTTGCTCTAAATTTTTAGTGATGATACTAAATGCTCCAAAATGAATAAATGAAAAGTTAAGGTAATGAGAAAATTTTATTAATTTATTCTTATAATAACAATTATCATAAATAAATAATCAAAAAACAAATTGTATTATACTATAATCCAGATGGAATATCATGAAGATAGTATGACAGTTTTAACTTTCATTTAATTCTATTTGATAAGCATAGTATAACAACAAATAGGTCAGAAGTGTATCAGTTCCAATTATTTTTATATTAAAAAAATTTTTATGTGCAATCACTTTCGTCTTCACTCTAGAGATTATCTTTTCTATTGCCTACATAATATCTTTTATAGTTCACTATCTGATTGATAAGTTTTCACCTCTTAGTTTTTTCTACAGCAAAAAAAATTGTAAGAGTCTACTTTATTTAGATGAAATTAGCATCTAACTTTTCTCAATCTTCCTCATCTTGTATTTCATCTTCTAGCAAGACTAGCACTTTTTCCTTAACAAATATGAATTCATTACTTTAATTCTATAATGCTAGTAGTGATATGAATAATTAAATTTTATATTAATTCTACCATATCAGAAGAGGAACTCAAGATCTTCACTCTTCATACAATATCGGATGTTTTAATTTAAAAAAACAATTTCAATATAATAATTCTTTTAATACTTGACTGAAATAAAGTTTTGTTTGGACAAAGTATTCAGAAAATACCTAAAAACTGATAATTATTCGTTATTATTATAAGATTTGAGTTAATAGACATAATATATAGCTGATTTACAGTGAGATTATTTCAATATTATTGTATATCTTTGTTCTACCATTATTATTAGTATGTATTTCTAAATTGGGGTTTTTTATATTTTATTTTATTTATTTCGAATGACACTTAAGATTTAGTCTAAAGTAAAATTGATTGCTCACTTATTTATTATTTTTCAATATATTATCTAAAGATTAGAGATAAGAATAATGGATAATTTATAATATAGCTTTGTCATTTAAATAAATTGTAAATTACTTTACTAAATATTATTAATTACTACTTAATATTTCCGATTTATATTATATGTCTAATCATACATGAAAATAGTTTATGTAACTAAAAATTAATATTGAATATGGAAGTAAATAAATTAGGTATTAAAAAAGTATTTAATAGTTTACTTTATAAACACATAATAAAAAATGTACACTAATTCCTTAAAGTAAAAAGATATTATTTATCTTTAATCTACTATAAGAGAATTATTGAGAACAGAAATAGCCAATAACTAATTAAGTTTATATTATATTATATTATTATAACTAAAAAGATATTTACTCGTTATAGCTGATAATTTTGCGGCGCCGAAAAATTCGGTTACTATTATTTAATTAATTGTAATAGTATGTCAACTTGTTTATCTATCTTAATAAAATATAATACAAAACGAATATTTTCAAATAATTCGTTTTCATTGTTAAAATAATATCATTATCCTGATTCTATCTTTATTCACTATGAGGAATTGCCCTTTGTTCTCTCTGCAACGAAAATTCCCTATTAGGCAAATATATTTTTATAAAATGAGAACGTTATCTCATTCATGGGTTTAACTATAATTGCTTTATTCCATATATTGCATTTGTATTTTTTATTTTATAGAATTACTAGTAGTGGGGATATGAAATAATGAAAAACTTTTCCTCAAAAGGTATTAGATTTTCGGGTGATTCAATAAAGAGTTGTGTAGGTTTTATTGATTTGGTAGATTCTACTAAAAATACCATTACAATGGAGGGTTTAGATTATATCAGAA
>JBIOXM010000133.1:0-3788 GCA_044869655.1 Nitrososphaeraceae archaeon
AACTTTCTGAAGAAAACTTTGAAAAATCGACAAATGGTAATAAACCTATACTTGTTGACTTTTGGGCAACATGGTGTGGTCCATGCAAATTTATGTTACCTGTTTTCGACAAATTGGCAAAAAAATACTCTTCTAAAATTGATTTTGGAAGGCTCAATGTAGATGACTCCCAATCAATCGCTGTCAAATATGATGTCTATGCAATTCCAACATTTATCTTATTTTATAAAGGACAAATAGTGGAGCGGGCAGTCGGAGCTGTTGGAGAAAAGGGATTAGAAAACATCCTTGGACAAATTCCTTAACCCTGAATTTTCTTTATAATAAAGGGGATTTCTACCTCTTGCCATTAATACTAATTACTGCTACTAAATAATATGTATTATAATTATAGGCTCCTTCTAAGTTCCCCTATTTGGATGGATTGGAATCTGATTATTGATTTATTTATTTTTTGTTTTAAACGGAATTGATCGTAACCATATTACTGACTTTTGATGAACAGCCAATAGACCAATTTAACTCTAAAATTTTCATCTATTTATAAAGTCAAATATATCCATATGCTGGATCTGATTTTCTTTTTATATTTAAAATAAATTCAAATGTTTCCTTTTCTTCCTCATTAAGTCTATGTCCAAATTTTTCAATTAATAACTTTGCATGTCTACTATTTAGATCAGTATAAAAAAAATCGCCCTCATTGATTTGTCTTCCTATAGTTGGACCTCTAATAGATACCGCAACCTGCATACCTTTTCTTGCTTCTTCAATATTTTTCCCTTTATCTTGAATTTGATGAATTATTCCCACCTTACCTCCATTCTCATTTATGACATGATTTTTTTGCCTTAGTTTTCCAATAAGTATTTCTGCCCCAAAAACAGCAGGATCATTTCGTCTAAATACAAAACCTTTTAAAAATTGTAATTTACAAATTGGTGGAATTTCCTCAAATATAATAGAATCAGCATGTTCCTGTTGATATTTGACCCAGTCAGTATAATTTCTTACAAGATTATAAATTATTTTTTCATTAAAAATCTGCACTTCTTGTTCTCCTGCTTCCTTTTTCGCATCATCCAGAACTTTAACATTAAAACCTAAAATCACTCCAAGATATCTATCTTTATCTTTAACTGCATGTGCTGCCAAAACATCTCTTCTCGTTATATGGCCAATGTCAGCACTTTGAATCGGTATATTTTCTTTTTTCAACATATCAATTATAGCTTCCAGTGACCCAATTGTATCACATCTTAAGATCACACCTAAGGAATTAGTATTATTAATAAAAGTACCTTTTATCTCTGATTCGATAAAACGCCTAATTTCTTTTTCTTCGTCTTTATTTCTTAGCACATATAATGGACTTCCAGCTAAGACTCCTTCTAAATCAGGAGATACTATTCTTAAACCAGCTGCTGAGATTACTTCCATTACTGCTCTAAATTTATCACGAGGATCACGCATTTCGTCTAATGGCTTTGGAAGGAGCAAAGCTTTAACTTTAGTTACTACTATTTCATCTCTCTTTGCAACCATGATCACATCTCCTTGCTTAATGGTTCCATCTAATAAGATCATATTAGCGGAAGGACCTAGTCCAAGTTCTTCGTTGATTTCCAGTACGATGCCTCTAACATAGTCATAACGTCTCTCTAACCGTTTTTTCATATACTGTTGGGCTAAGCCTACAAGTACAGCCATCAACTCTGGTATTCCAATTCCCGAAACCGCACTAATGGGCACTATGGCTAACTCTTTATCAAATTCTTTAACTCTCCAAAAGGCTTCAGAATTAAATCCCATTCGTGAAAGTGATCCAACAACACCATAAATTTTTTCATCTAAAATAGAAAGAATGTTAGAATCCTGTTTCTTGATTTCGTCAGTTATAAATCCTAAATTACTGGTATTTTCCTTCCGAGTCCGGCTTATCTCACTCTTTTTTATCCCTTTCCACCCCGATACCATATCGACTTTATTTAAGGCCACAACAAAAGGAACTTTTCTCTTTTTTAATATGTCTATACTTTCAATAGTCTGTGGTTCAAACCCTTTGTTTACGTCTGCAACTACTATTGCTATATCTGCTGCAGATCCTCCTCTACTTCTAAGATTAGCAAATACTTCATGCCCAGGAGTATCAATAAATAACAATCCAGGAATTTGCTCATCTGTTTTAGCAAGACGTTCATACAAAGGTCCAGTTATTGTTTTGATTGTTTCTATCGGAAAAAAGCTAGCTCCAATATGCTGGGTAATCCCTCCGGCTTCTCGTGCCTGAACTGCTGTACCTCTAATCTTGTCTAATAAGGAAGTTTTCCCAGAGTCGACATGACCCAATACAACAACTACAGGCTGTCGAAGATTCACGGTGTTACTACTTAAATATGACTTTAGATTCTTTTATAAAACTTTCATAAGAGTCGGAAGCATGGATAATATTATTGGTAATACCGAAACCATAATCTCCTCTAATTGTGCCTGGTTGGGCTTCAAAAGATCGAGTAGAACCAATCATCTGTCTTACAACATTTATTGCCTTTTCTCCCTCTAAAATACACCCAACAACAGTAGAAGAGGAAATAAATGATACAAGTTCATGGAAGAATGGCTTATTTTGGTGTGCAGAATAAAACTCTTCTGCTTTTTCTTTTGTAAAATTAAAAGATTTCAGTTCTTTAATCAGTAATCCTTTTTTCTCAAAACGTGACAAAATTGTCCCTGTGAGTTTGCGTTCAAAGGCATCAGGTTTGATAACTATTAATGTTTGCTCGCTCATCTATATTATCAATTCATTCTATTTTATGATTTAGAGACTTTAATTCCACCCTTGACGTATTTATTAGTCCATTTCATTTTTCGTGGATCCCTCTTTAAATTGCGTAGATTTTTTTTGCATTTGTTTGAACAAGTCCATTGAATAGATCCATCATTCTTGACTAACATGATTCCGGTAGCAGAAGAAATACGTTGTCCACAAAAGAAACAATTGCGTAAAGAAGTAGCTGTTTTACTCATTGTTAATAAACCTCATTTTTTTTCTGTTATCACTTTATTTTTCTTGCTTCTCTTTCAGTCTCTCGTAACATCAATACGTCATTCATCCGAACAGAGCCTTTTACATTTCTTGTGAGAATTCTGCCTTTATCTTTTCCTTCTAAAACCCTTACTCTTACTTGAATTACTTCTCCTGCAATACCTGTTCTACCAACGATTTGAATTACTTCAGAAGGTACAACTTTTTCTTCTATTGTTTTACTCATTAACTATATAACACCTTTCACTATTTATTATTGATTAGAAGATTTGGTATTTTTATTTTTGGTAGAATTAACTATTTCATCTAAAATATGTTGAGACTCACCCGCATCAATAATCGAGGCAGCGGCAGAACCAACACTTATTCCCATTGCTTCGCCTAGTTCTTGTTTACTTGGTACAAAAACATAGGCAGCATTTCTTTCTTCACATATAATTGGCAGATGGGCTACTACTTCTGGCGGTTCTACGTCTTCCGCTATAATAGCAAGTTTACTAATACCTCTTTCAACAGCCTTGGTTGTTTCATTGGTTCCTTTCCTTATTTTTCCACTATCTTTTGCTATTCGTAGTGCTTCATAAATAGCATTTACCAAATCTTTTGGTACTTCGAATTTAACATAATACGGTTTACTCATTATTCAATATCACCCTGTGGGATCATCCATCTCTTTACAAAATAAAGACTATTAAAATGTTACCTCTATTGGGAGAAATTTGAAATCGCCATCAATATCAAT
>JBIOXM010000134.1:0-2349 GCA_044869655.1 Nitrososphaeraceae archaeon
TTAAGAGTAATAAGAGAGAAATATTATTTTTTACTCAAATTTTAATTGTAGGAGATATTTAAAAATATTAGCTCTTTCTTATACAAAATCATAAAATTTTGGAATTTTTGAACATTTTTATGATTCAGAGGAGAATTCAAGATTTGTCATTAATACTAAAAGCAAATTTTCAGATTTCACCATCAAAACAAAGATATTTTCCTATACTGAGACATATTCTCTAAAAACTATTTCATATTCTCCATTCCTATATTCTAGAAATCATCAATATTTTTCTGAGTGTTATATCTATTATTTCAATAAGTTTAGTAGTATAATTAAATTCATTGCAAACATCACATCTATTTTTCAATTTATTATTACCAGTTCGTTACTTTCTGGAATTTAAAACTTAGTAAAAAAATTATATATATTCTACGTAAAAATCTCTTTTCTTCTTTATTATTTTGGCTTTATTATCATTATCATCTTAACGTGTATATACTTCTGTTTTTATTACAATATGCTTGCTAATTATTTAGTCATATCTCTATTTGGTCTCTTTGAAAATATTTTGTTAGTGAAGCAAACATTCTAGCAAAATCCTGAATATTAACTTTCATAATCATTGAATCATCTGTAAAACTATTATGCAAATGTAAATGAAATTCTCCTTCTTTTTCTATCAATAACATTTCAATATCATTTTCAAAATCCCCACATTCAAAAACAATATTAGGAATTTGGGGTTTTTGTTCTGTTGTTATCTTATGAATCATATATACTATATACTATATACTATTCTCCTTCATATATTCGTCTATTTCCAAGAGTCATTGGTAAAAGATCCAAAAAAAAGAATTATTCAAATGGATAAGGAATCTACATCATCTATTAATTAATAGGTTTTTACAAAACGCAAAAGAAATTTTATTGGATAAGATAAAATAATTATACTGTAATAAAAAATAAGAATACTATCTTTAACTATTAAATAATTCGGTGATTTATAATTAATAATTTGCCTTTAATAGTATAAAAAAATTTATAACAAATTAAATATCATAGTCTGGATAAACAATAACTGACTAGAGAAAGAATATCCAGACTATGACAGACTTTGCCAATGGTTCCCGTTTGTAAATTTATAGTTAATCAAATAATTTAATATTTATTGATTCATTAATTTTTCATTCTCGATTATGATAATAATAAATATCCATTATAAAGTAATTAATCTTTTTTTATTAACCTCAATTCAATACCATTCGTTATTTGTAAAATATATTATTTGGCCAAATGTAAAGCTAAATTTAATAAAGATGAATAAATATCGCTATAGAGAATAAGCATTACTCTTAAATAGTTTCTATTAATCAAATCAACCTATGAAAAGAACTTATTTCTATTATCTTCCATTATTACTTATTGTTATTTTTCCCACAATGGTAGGAGCTCAAGAAAAATCTAGCGTTAATAATCCTTCTTTCTCCTCATCATCATTAAACAATACTAACGTTGATTTTGCAATTAATATAGAATTTATTAAAGGCCATTTATCTGCTGCAGTTTCAAATAAACAAGCAGGAAATAATGAACTTACACAAACTCATACTTTTCATCCAATAATAGAAATATATACATTAATTAGAAATCAATTATCATCGGCAGATAGTGAATTAAATAAAACATTAATTAATTCATTAAATAATCTAACATCAATAGTTTTTTTATCAACGCCTACCGAATTTGTTAATACTACAGATTATGTAAAGAATCTATTAGATAAAGCACTAGTTACTGTTATACCAGAAAATGAAGTTGCTGATATTAAATTTAATATGAGCGTTTTAATTAATTTACTCAAGACTGCAGAATCAGAATACGAGGTAGGAATAGCAAATGGTACAATTACAAATATTGCAGAATATCAAGATGCTCAAGGATTTATTTCAGCTGCTAACGAGCTGTTGAATAAAACTACAAGTAGTTTAAATCAAACAATGGCTAATAAATTTGCAGAAATTAAAGATTCACTTCAAGAACTAAAGATAGCTATTAATAATAAAGATTATTCTAGTCAAATTTCTACAATAATCAATAATATAACAAATACTATACCAAATATACTAAATGTACAAACAGATGAACTTGCTATTCTTGTCGGTACTGATATAGAATCATCAGAATATATTAATAATATACGCACATTATTAGATAAATCTATCGAAAATGCAAAGAAGGGTAATTATCAAAATGCAGAAAGTTTAGTAATAGAAGCTTATTTAGATAATTTTGAATTTTTAGAAGGTGAAATAGCAACACATGATGAATCACTTATGAAGAATACTGAAGGACTTTTAAGAGAAC
>JBIOXM010000135.1:0-4111 GCA_044869655.1 Nitrososphaeraceae archaeon
TGGCAAAGGAATAAGAATAGGTAATTATGATAAGCATAATTTAATTTTATTAAACTCTTCTTCACCTTTTAATTATTCATTCAACAAGTCAAGTTTAGAATCGGTAGATATATTAGATGATTACATAGTAATTGATGCGAAAAGTTGTCTCAATAATGAGATTATTTCGGCTACTGTAATAGTAGAAGAGGTCAAAGACAATATTGTCTATGAAAAAAGAGGATTTTCAACATTAGTTTTAGTTAACCAAAAATGAAATCTTGAATAATGATTTCCACTGATACTCTATTTTAGATTTGTTTCATTATTATAGTATCATATTATACTTTGAAGGTAGACGGAAAGTAATATATAAAAAGATTTATCAAATTTAGTAGGAATGACTGTTTATAAATATGTTTATGTTACTAGAAAAAACTACGACTTAGTATATTTATATAGATTTAAAATTATATGTATTCCATTATTTATTAGGTTTTGATGTCAGCATTAAAAGAAGAATATTTTTCCCTTTATTAATTTTAGAATAAATATGAGATGTTTACAGCTTGTAAAACAATATTTAATAAAAAAATCAAATTAATTTATTGTATCATCTATCAATCTAATAAAATAAATATGTTAACTATGATAGAAAAAATATTAACATTAATTATACATATAAAAATTTAAACAAATAATCTTAACTCAAAAAATTCAAGATATGCTAACAAGAAATTCTTTCACATCTTTAACAATACTCCCACACCATATTTTTAGTTCAAAAGTTTGATCTACATAAAATAGGCAGCACTCAAAGCAATTCCTATCTAAATAAAAAAGGCTAAATAACCAACATAACTGAATTCGTATGGGCGACGATCGTCCAGTTTGGTCTAGGACATCAGATTGCCAATCTGGTAACCCGGGTTCAAATCCCGGTCGTCGCATAGTCTATATTGAAAGCATCAGTTTAACTTTTCCCACTTCCACATGCACAGAAACCAAATTCATCGAAATGAGAATTACAAATTTCACATTTTTCGTAGTACTTAATTTCCCATGCATGTTTACCATATAATTTATAATGAGTATCAATCTCTTTGGGAACGGGAGAAGAATTCACGTTATCTTTAGTATCTTCATAAAGTTTTTTTTTGCTTTTAGAGGGTTTGTTCATTATTGTTATTTTTTCTTTGAATATTTTAAATTCGATTTGATTATATCTACCGCTTTTGAAATTCGTTCTTTGTTTGGAAGTTGAATCAGAAAAATATTAGGTGTAGTAAGATGTCCATTACTTTTAGGGATAATTCCTAATAATCCACTATCATTTAATGCATCAAAAAAGTTAATTGAAGAACTGCCTGGAATTAAGAAATTTTCTTCAATTCCAAGGTCTATAAATTCCATCTGAATATCGACAAAAACATGATTGCCATCATAAAAAATATTTAGTAAAACGTCAACCACATATTTTTTTCCTCTACATTTCTCCATAATACTATCATACAAATATTGTTGAACATATATGCATGGAACTTTGTCCTCTGCGTATTGGATTATTCCAAATCCATCTTGATGGACATTGCTAATTAAATCATTAAGCGTAGTAAACTGCCTAAATTTCACTTTATATAATACAATTTCTAGATAATTTTAGTCTATTCATAATTGGTTTAAAAACATAAAAAATTCAATATAGGTTTATGGATTTTGCTAATAAAAATATTTTACTGTTATCATCCATGGTATGTATATTACGATTGATCGTATCGTAAACATATAGTAAATCAATTATTTTTGTTCGATCTAAATTAATAGATATCGAATCGTTATTTGTATTCGTAATCTTAGGATAGTTCAAATCATTAACTTTTGTTTCGTTATTATTAAAGATTGTACTTTCCATGTTTGTTAAAGTTGATTCATTTAAAAGCATTGTGATTTGGGATGTTGAACCACCATGATCTTTGTAGATGATATTGACTGATTCTTCTAAGGGGGTATAATATTCAAATTTACATTTTAGATTATTTTTGTGAAGATGATTTATTAATTCTCGCAAGGAATTTACGATTTCTTTCTTTATTTCCCTACTAGAGTCTAGACGATTTTTAATCTTAATATAGTCAGAAATTGATATGTCCATCAGACTACCTTTTATTTTTAAACCAGGATAGGTTTTACGTAATGTTTCATCCATAATTTGTTCATTTATTATGGACATTTTTTTGTTACTTGCCATTTCAAATGCATTATACATAATATTCAAGATAGATCTAATATTTCTAAAGTTAAAATCTTCATATAATATTTTTATTTGAGATAAAAGGTCTTTTCTTTGACCATCTGTAATATTTGTATTAGGATTATAAAATTTTATATATTCTAATACTATATCAGAGATCTCTTCAAAAGAGTTTGATCCAGCAAGATCAATTTTGTAATTAGCCTTTTCTAACCTATCATACATTGAACTATTTTCTGAGGCTATTTTTTGATATGAAGAGGGAGTGAGAATTAGCATTAAGATTGTATTGGAAATATGAGCATTAATAATAGCCTTCATAAATGAAAGTGTGTCTTCATTGTTATCAAATTCGTCGAATTGATACAATGAAACCTTATTAAATAATTTTAAATTAATTTTTGATAAAGTCGAAAGACGATTTATCATATCCATTAACGTGATGGATTCATTATTTTCAAATTGATTCGTTATTATAGTTTTGATCGTAGAAACGTCGTTTTTAGAAAAATCCTCATCTCCAAAAATATTATCAATGTATCCTAAATCAGGCTGTAATTTATTTTCTAATATTTGCAGGATTTTATTATCGATACCTCTCCCTGACAAAGATTCAAAGAATCCTAATTTGAAAATTTTTTTCGCAATTTTGCTATCAGATTTAATTCGATCTTTTATATAATAAAGCAAATCTTTTTTCAAATTGTACAAATAATCAGGTTCAAAACCGCTAATCATAGATTGGTAAATACTCGGAATATTTTTAGGATATATTTGTGACATATCAAGATAGGAAATAATTGCTTTTTCCTTTGTTCCTGATATTTTTATATTAAGAGTAAGATGCGTTTTTCCTGAACCTACATCTTGAATAACTGTAATTATTCTGAATTTTTCCTCACTATTGGCAGTTTCTGGTTGTTTTACAAGATCTTCAATACATGTCAAAATTGAATTTCTAGATTCTTGATGTCTTTTCCCACCTAAAATCTGAGCACTTTCAAAATTTGGTGTAGGACTACTTGGAAAAGGATTTTTATTGAGATTATATGGATACAATTACAAACACCTTACATATCCATATACCAATCCCCGAATCATAATTCCTTCATCACCCCCTGTTGACAATTCATATTTAGACCTATTTTCATTGACTAATTGTTCTGCGAGGTCATAGAATTCCTTTTCTGAAATCTCATATTTATTAGAGAGATCATTTCTAAGAGTGGCCAAAGGAACCCATCCGATTGAATCCGAGTATTTGCATATAGTTAAATCAAAATCTTTACTAAAGTTTTGTAAATTAATAACATTCTGTGGATTAGGAATACTGTTTTCAAAGTTATGATTATTGGTAGTTATTGCTAAGATTGAATCCATTAAAACAATCATCTTCCCGTCTAATCTTTCTACATGTTTATCAATAGAAGTTGATAGTTTTCTAAAAGAGATATCAACGTCTTTTAATAGTTCTAAAGTATATTTAAATTTTGGATCCGAATCCAAAAGATATTGAAAATAATGATCTTTGTGCCAACAATAATTTGTACTCCCTTTTTTTGAAATGATAATTTTATTTTCTTTTATCCATGTATTCAAGATATTATCCAGATTAACTGATGAAAATTCTTTGGTTAGATCAGTTTTTTTTAGTCCAGATACACCTGAAGAAAAAATTTTGTCAAATATTTTTTCTTCTAAAGACATAGAGTACAATTTGGATTTTCTTATAAAAGATACTTTGTAAATTCATGCAATATAATTAGCTAATTTAGTTTAACTTTTAATATAGTATTAATGAAAGATAAATGGAATGATGAAATCCTATTCTGAAATATGATGAAAGCACTAGGGTATCTGACCGAATTTGATTGTCTGATC
>JBIOXM010000136.1:0-3271 GCA_044869655.1 Nitrososphaeraceae archaeon
ATAAGAATTTTGACTTTGGTTTAGAAGATTATCGAGAAATGTATTCTATTATAGAAAAAGAAAATAATCAAAAATAATCATGAATTGATGTCTCAGTAATATTATTATATATTATTTTTACATATCCCTTATAATTTCATCTTTTTCTTATCTCATTATATTCGAGCATAAAATAATTCGTTATAGATTATTGAATAATCTTTTTGTTAAGTTATTTTGCAATTTTTATTATCTAGTTTTTTGTCTTTAAGTTACAAACAATATCAAAGTATGTTACCTAATGTTGGTCCATTTGGTTTGGTATTAATTCTACTACTTTGCTATTAATATTGAAGTACTTAGTTTAGATAAAGTCTATCTGTAAAATCACAATCAAAATATATATACGGAACATATAATAGAACAGGTTTGATTTATCTATCAGTATCCTTTCTGGATACCATATCTTTTGTTTCAATAGGTGACTTTAATCTTGTTAAATTCCTTCCAAACATCATATCAATTCCCCAATCTATCATAACACGTAACTTGTTTTCTAAAGTTGGTAAATGACTCAAGTAAAAAAATCTCCATATTCCCCATGCAAAAATTCCCTTTATTGAATATCCAAAAATCATGGCTACCCCATTTCTTTTTCCTATTGTGGCCATTATTCCTTTAGTTTTATATGAAAATTCTTTTTTGTTAAATTCGATGGTTTCTGTATTCTTTTCTCTTTTTTTCGTTTCTACAGTATTTTGCAATTTTAATTCTGTTTTTATTGATGAACTTATATTCTCTGCTGTAATTTGTCCTTCGCGTATAGCATGTTGAGCAGTTGGTGGACATAACTTTCCTGAATCTGGTTCTATTATGCTAGCGCAGTCACCTATAGCATAAACATCTCTGTGACCTTTTATCTGTAAATATTTGTCAGTTACAACTTTACCATTTTTATCATGTTCACAAGAAATATTAGTAACAGATTTCTCTGGTACAACACCTGCAGTCCAAATAAGTGTATCCGCTATTATGTAGCTATTATCTTTTAATAAGATTTTTTTTGGACCACGTAAACTTACTTGATTTTCTCTTTCTTCATTACCTTCTATTATAGACTTTACATCCATAACTCTATTATTCAAAATGACTTCTACATTCTTTTTCTTTAATTCCTCTAAAGCAAATTTTCCCAGTCGTTCATCCATCTCTGGTAAGATTCCAGATCCAGAATTAATTAGAATAACTCTGACATCTTTTATATCTATATTTTGGTAATAATTTGTAATAGATTCTTTTATAAAATCGTTTATCTCTCCAATAGTTTCAACACCTGCAAAACCTCCCCCAACTACTACATATGTGATTAAACTCTTTCTTGTATTTTCTAAGATATTTCTATTATCTTTATAATTTAAAAGATAATTATTCTTATTTTTATTATTTTTAATTTCTTGATCTATTACTACATCTTTTTTTTCTTCAAATAGTAACATATCAGTTTGTTCTAAAGTATCAATAATATGACTTCTAATAGAAAATGCATCATAAAGACTTTTCATTGTAAATGATGCTTTTTCCAAGTTTTTATTTCCAAAGAAATTTGTGTTACTTCCCAATGCCAAAACTAGATAGTCATAATCTAATGATTTGATATAATGATCTTTGTTTATATCTCCATAACTATTATTGTCGTTTTTTGTATTATTTGTCAAACTTCTTAAAGGACTTTTGGAAGCTAAATGATCATTAGATAATAGATAAGTATTTAATTTAATAACTTGTTCTTCTCCTATACTATTACGCAGTCTTCCATCAAAAATTGGATTAGTGAAAATAATCGTTTTATTCTCTAAATCTATCGATTTAACTTCAGATTCTATAAATCTAGCTCTCTTACAAAATGCCCTCAATGGTGATGCTACATGTCTTGTCTCAATCATTCCAGAAGATACTTCATGTAACATGGGAGTGAAAAGAAAAAAATTATCTTTGCTAATTAGAGTTATATCTACTCTTATATCATTTTGAAATTCTTTTTGTAGTTTTGTGAGAACTTCAATTCCAGCAAAACCTCCTCCAAGTATTACAATTTTTTTTTGTTTTATTGGTTGCCTGCGATGAACTAATTGTAAATGTTTTTTAATTATATTTATCCTAGGAAAGGACACATTGCATATATTGCATTTATATCGTGCACCAAATTTTATAGATAAAAAAGAAGATACAAGGCCAACTGTAATTCCAAATAAGAGATTGATAAATAACGAATTCAGAAAAATATTTAATTTATTGCTTTGAATTTGTTGAGATACTTCTTGTTCTGTTAATGTTGGATTAATATCTGCAGTGGTTCTAATATTTTCTGGAATTAAAATAAATTCATTTATTGGAATAGCCCATACAACAAATATTATTGTACCGGCAAAAATTCCATAAATAAGACCGTTTATAGGTTTACTTATATTCAAAATATTTGTTTTGTATAAAAATATACCTGTTACTATTCCGATTGAAATAGCAGTAATCAAATGGATTATGAATCCAGCAGCGGCAGTATAAGAAGAATAAACACCAATTACATGACCAGTTATAATCCATGATGTATCGTATGGTACTCCACTTATAAATTCATAAATAGTTCTAGGAAGGATCATTGTTATAGCACCAATAAGAGCACCTATTACAACATACAAAATTTCTCTTTTTAGAGAAAAATCAATTTTTATCAAGTTTTTAACATTTTCATTAATTTGATTTTCTGGTTTCTGAGTATCAATTGCTATTTATCCTCTATATACAAAGTAATATTTTTATATTTTATTTAATCATTTTATGATCTAGTTAATTTGAACTGGTTTCTATTGATTATAATATGTATAATTGATTATTCTCTATAATATAGATACAAATTAAATTATTAATTAATTATTCGTAGCTATTTCTAAATTTATTATATACTTGTATAGATATGAAATAAATATAGAAACTAAATCATAGTTGGGTATTTAAAAAGAATTATTAGATTTTTGTTGTAAAGCAATTGTTTATCTTGATAATTTTATTTATATATATTTACAAATTTAAAAAAGAATTAGAAAATCTCACTCATTGTACCTTATTTTCTTTTAAAAATAAGAACTTTATAATAACTAAAATACAATTATTACAATAAATAATAAGTATTATAGAAAAAAATAGGCTCCGTTAAGTTAACCAGTTAAGATAATACCCTTTGTCGTTTAAGTAAAATTGAAGAAGTTATAAAATGCTAAGACAAAGCATTAAAAAA
>JBIOXM010000137.1:0-4902 GCA_044869655.1 Nitrososphaeraceae archaeon
TGAAACAACTTTTAAGATGTAAAGTTATCTATTAAATCGCCTTTTACTGTATAAGTATTTTTTATTGCATCATAAATTCCAATAGAATCATAATACCAGGCTTTTGAATCAGAAATTCTGCTCATAATATTTGTTGTGTCATTACAGAAATAAATTTCTCGTCCTTTATCATTGATAATATCATATATTATACAAGATTTCATACTTTCGCTAAATTTTTCTGAATATTCTCTGTTTATAGGATCTGAATCAAAATCTGTATTATTATATAATAAATTAAAATCGATCGTATGAGCAATGGTCATATTGTTAGGTTTGGGAGGAATAAATGAAGTATTAGTAAACTCTAATTCACATTTTCTCGTTGGACATATTTCTTGAATCTTTTCATTTTCTATTTCTAAGTTTGAGACTGTGGGAGACTTATTTACATTTGTTAATTCAAGAATAAAGTCTGAATCAGCAAAAATATTATTCATTGATATTGTAAGAATAAGTATTAAAATAAGAATTCCAAAATATTTTTTTATTTTCATTGAGAAAAATTTTAGAATGAATTTAATAAACTTATTCCTTCAAAATGCAATTCTGGAGCATTTAATTTTATGTTGATATATAATACAATTAGAAA
The DNA here is from genome assembly GCA_044869655.1 of Nitrososphaeraceae archaeon. Lineage (GTDB taxonomy): Archaea > Thermoproteota > Nitrososphaeria > Nitrososphaerales > Nitrososphaeraceae > TH1177. The sequence goes on from JBIOXM010000137.1 coordinate 632, forward strand.
AATGTATTTCCTTGTATAGGATTAGGATAAAAAAGATTAATGATAGTTGATATTTAGAAGTAATTGCAAGAATTATTACCTATTTTATCTGTATAATCATTTTTGAATTATTTCATGGAATGAATCCATCTATTCTATGGATGGACAATAGCAATTCTATATGAACTTCAAAGCATAAGCCGCTACTAAATGGTATTTTACGTCTCAGTATACTTTGCTTCTGCTCAATTCTTTCTTCTATAATACAATATTATAAATGTCTTATATAAGGCAACAATGAACTAATTATATCATATATGTAAGGTCGTTTTTAAAAAGATCTTGATAAGCAATCAAAATTACCTATATGATCTACTTCTAAGAATTAGAAATATAGATTTAATTCTCTAAATTATCTATTGATTTCCACGTACTCAATCAATACACCAAACTTCAGGTTTTGGTATTCCATCAACATTTATTCTTACTTCCATCCAAACAGATAGATTTGTCCCACATTTTTTACATGTGCCATCATAACTTGTTGCTGCCATATTTTCAATAATATTTGTAATAATGTAATATAAAATTCTTAAGGATTGAAAATAAAATAAAGAAATGCAGAAGTAAGAGGAATTATTTATTATTAACGTGTTTTGTGGTTGTAATTATTCAATTTTCTACTGAACCAAAAGATTCGATTAAATAATATGATTGATATTATAAATTAAGTAATAGTTATCAAAAGAGTCTCAAAGGAGGTTGCCTTAACATCCAAATCTTTTTACTATCTGAAAGAATTGCTTGTTCTAAATTTTCTAAATCCGGATCATATTGGAAATACAAACTTATTGTTATAGGAGATTTTGATAATCCAGATTCATCAGGTGTATAATAGATCAAGGATTGACCTAAATTGCCATACACAAGATCTCCTATATTAGATTTCCAAAATATCCTTGGTTGAACCGGGATACCATGAATGAAATATTTTTTGTATTTTGCTCCAGTTAAAATTATAGAATTATAATCATTTGTAATACTCTCTTTGGTATTTTTTTCTGCAGATATTTTGATAATATCAGATGTTATCAAATAACTTTTCAAGCCGTTGATAGAAAAAAGATAAGGAGTATTATTTTTTATATTAATTACAAGTGATAAATTACAAATTTTGCAACTGTTGTTTGATTTAAATGATACTTGATAATTTTTTCCTTTTTCTTCTTTTTTCTTAGTAGTGGTTGCAAAACTCAGCTTTGATTTATCAGAATCATAAACATTCGACTTTGAGGTATAATTGTCTATTTTATTATTATTATTATTATTAGAATCTTCTTGCTTATATACAAACATCTTCGCTCGAAAAGTTTTTCTTGGAAATTTTTTTGCAATCATAATATTTACATTAACAAAGAAGTGATATTCTAGTTCTTTAAAGACACTCGAGCCTAGTTGTCTTACGGTTAATTCAATACAAATATTTTTATAGGTTAGATTTTTACTGCCCCTTTGCAACTGTGGATAAAAAATTACAGAATCACCTGAATCTCGAGGGAAAAATTCTGCATCCATTCCCTTTCCTATTTTGAAAGCACCATTGGTTATCCCACCCTGTATTTTCCATTTAATTTCGCTCCTTACAGGTATTTTAAAAATATGAAGAATACCATGTATACAATGTGTTTTAATAAAATTAAAACTTTCTAAATTCAAGGAAATAGGTATTGGCTCTTTAATATCAAACTCCCGTTTATATAAATTAGAATTTGAGATGGTTACATCAAGAGATCTGTGAATCTCAATACATAATGATATTTCATTAGTCTCATTTTTATTTTCTAATTCGTTTATCATTATATTCTAATACTAAAATACATATTAAAGTTTAGATCTATAGTATGAAAAACTAAAATTGAGACTAGAGTCATTAATATGCATTATAAAATTTTAGTTAATGAGAGTAAACTAACAGATACAAATATTGTAGTCTACTTCGATAATCCCTCATTGATATTTGACTTGGTTATTGTGTATTTTAGTTAAATTATCTGTTCTCTTAATTCTGATAGAGTTAATAATTTCTCATAAAAGCTAGAAAATTGAAGAATAATATTACTATTTCCAGAATAAGCAGCCAAAAAACTATTTTCACTATTATCTTGTTTCAAATCCATAAAAAGTAAATGTTGGTAATCTATAATAAAAATAATCAGATCAGATTCAAATATTTTAGCTATTTTTCCATATTGTATGTCTGCGTTAGTAGACTCATTTGGAAACAAAAGTTTTACATTAAATATATTATCTGATAAAATTCTCATCTTAACATTTTTACTAATTTTGGAATCAGTCAATAATAAATTTAAGTTGAGGATTAAATTTTGATTATATTTGTTCTGGATGAATATCAATAACGAAATTTCAGTTTTTGCATTAGTTATCAAAGTACATATTGTATCTTTTATATTTACTCCATCTATATATGAAAACGATTTATTTACTATTATTTCATCTTGCCTATGTTTTTCCAATAAAAAATAAAATTGCTTTTTAATTGATATCAAACTTTGTTCTATCATTCTATTTAAAATGTGTAGTAAATTATCATACCAGAATAATGCTCCAGCAAGAATGATATAAGAAAAATTATATATTACATCCCACATCCATGCATCCTCTATAATACTATTTATTCCTGTATTAAAAGTGAAAATATATCCTACATTTGCAAATGTATTCAATATTACAAATAAGGATATCAAAGATCTATGAATATATAAAAATTTTTCATGACGTAAGTTCCATAACAAAACAAGTGCTGGTATTAATATTATACCGTCTGCTAGGTGATATAATATAGCAACTAATATTAAAAAAATATCATTAGAATATGTTAGGGCACTTGACTGAATCATAAAAAGAATTAGTAGTGCTGAAAAAATAGTGATTATAAATACGGAACTTTCACTAACTTTCTTTTTTTTATTCCAATAGTAAAAAGATGAATACAAGTGATAGCCCATAAAAATATATCCTAACAACCATAAACTATCTGCATAAGAGGGATAAGGTACATCAATTCTTAATATGCTCTGATAATAAGTATATATAATTTCAGCTGAAAACCAAAGTAATATTGCAATAAAAAGTGATACATAGTTTTGTCCACTGCTTTTACGATTTCTCTCCCTTACTATAAGTATGACTGAAAATATTAATGCTAAGCCTGAACTAATATCGATTATCCAATTACTATAACTAAACTGTAGCTCAAGATTAAAAGTAGAGGTTAAAAAATAAACTAAAATTGATGAAATAATTGAGGAGAGAGCTAATACAAATACCAGTATTTTTAAATTATGAATTGAAACCTTTATAATATCTGAGAGTTTACTCAATTTAATACCATTTTTATCTCTAAAATCGATATAAATAGTTAATAAGAATTTGTCCTATGATTAATTACTAATATAACTTTATAGAATTTTTAACTTTTTTTAGCAAATAAATGCTCATCAGTAATATTACAACCTGCATGAAATATACTTAATTTTCCTAACATAAGAAATTAAATGTTAGCTAAAACTATTTCTTTATTAAATTTCTTCCATATCTCATATTTCGCATACTATAGATAATTCATATATTTAGATTTGATAATACTATCTATTGTAGCAGAAGATGGAGAAGCTGGTAAATATACTATTGATTATATTTAACGATTGTAAAATATTACTAATTGTAATTATACAATCGTGAAAGTACAAAAGAATTTTTTCCATATTATTTTGATAAATTACATACTATTAGATTAAACAAAAAAAATTGACAACTAAACCTTTGACGTTAGAAGCATTTAAAAAATCATTTTAATAATGTAACTGCGTTGCATTTTGAAAGTTTAATTAGACTAAAATGTCAAGAATACATAAAGTAAAAAAAATTGGTATAAAATAACTATTGTTTATAATAATTTGATCATAAATGCAATTGATTCTTAAACTAATTTTTAATATTTTGTTTCCTTTGAATCATTTTTAATAGCTCCTCTTCACAAATTTTTCGTATTAATTTTCTATGACAATTTGACTCATCTTTTTCATAACATAATAACGTACATTCTTTTCCATTAAATACCTCTTTTGCTATATTATGACAGATATCTATTACATGATTATTTTTTGTTATTTCATTTTTAAATAACGTCTCAAATAACTGAAAATCTATCTCTCCGTTTTTGTAATCCTTCAATAGATTCTTTGAAGGTGATAAATCTTTATACCATTTAT
>JBIOXM010000138.1:0-9657 GCA_044869655.1 Nitrososphaeraceae archaeon
ATGCTAAAGATCCTTACATGAAAGCACCACCATACATGAAAGCACCACCATACATGCAAGATCCATATGCTAAAGATCCTTACATGAAAGCACCACCATACATGAAAGCACCACCATACATGAAAGCACCACCATACATGAAAGCACCACCATACATGAAAGCACCACCATACATGAAAGATCCATATGCTAAAGATCCTTACATGAAAGCACCACCATACATGAAAGATCCCTACGATAAACCAAAATATCCACCAGCAAAACCATACTACCCATCTGACTCATACGATAAACCAAAATATCCACCAGCAAAACCACAATATTAATAATTTGAGTTTTGGTAACATAATCAAAACTATAGCGGTTACCAAAGTAACTCATCTTCCTTTTTATTTATTTTATGTCTGCTAATAAGATTGTAATGGATCATCTTTTGATAAAATATCTTAAATAATTTTTTTGGATTAAACCTCTAGAATTTACAGCATTAACAATTTTTTGTATTTCAAAGTCATATCTCTTTATATGAGATATCATTCATCAATCCATTTAATAAAACATTATATGCATCTCATTTTTTGATTTTCTATAAAATCCTTAATCTTGTCAAATTAATTAAATAAATCTAAATTTTCTTAGATTTAAGTTAGGGCTTTTCAACTTTTTTCCATATAGTTCTGTAGTTTTTATGATCGATTAATTCTATCCCATATTTTTCTTTTAATTTGACACGTATAATGTCTGATTTTTTAAATTCTTTATTTTTTCTGAATACATTCCTTTGGAAAATGTGGTTCTTTACATCAAATATCTCTTCATTAGATAACTCTAAAACTTTAAGCCCAAAAATATACAACATTTTGCGAAAGATTGGAAATACTATATTGGAGATGTTTATTGTTATGTGTTCTTTACTGGCATAATTATTTAATTCGGAAACAAATTTCATAAATACAGAAAGTGCAGATGCCGTATTAAAATCATTTTCCATATCATTGTGTATAGAAGCGAGAACGTTTTGAGAAAAATTTAAAGCTTCAAATGGTTCCTCATTAATAGGATTAGGGAACTGTAATTCATAAAAACAGTTTTCAATCATTCTCCATTTAGATTGAGATTCAACTAAATTGGATAGTGTATATTCTAATGGTTTGGAATAGTGAGTAGATAAACAAAGAATTCTTATGGTATTTGGTCCCCATTTATGTAGAGCATGATCAATTGAGATTATATTCCCTACTGATTTCGACATCTTTTCAGAATTAATATTGACCATACCAGAATGCATCCATATCTTTGCAAATTCATTTCCTGTGAATGATTCAGATTGCGCTATTTCATTCTCATGATGTGGGAAAATAAGATCGTTCCCTCCACCATGAATATCAATTGGGTTTCCTAGATATTTTAATGCCATTGCAGAACATTCTATATGCCAGCCTGGTCGTCCAGTTCCCCATGGAGTTTTCCAGAAAGGCGGTTCAGATGAAAATTTCCATAAAGCAAAATCCAGTGGATCTCTTTTGGTAGGATCTACATCTATTCTTGCTCCTGCTTCAATACTGTCGGATGTTTTCTTAGAAAGTTTTCCATAGTGAGAAAATTTTTTTACTTGAAAATATATACCGTTTACAGTGACATATGCATAATTTTTGTCTATTAATGACTTTATTATTTCAATCATGTACTTTATATTATCTGTTGCCTTTGGATAATGAATTTCTTCTAATACATTTAATCGAGAAGCAGCATCCAAGTATTGTTTAATATATTTTTGTGATACTTCTTTGTAATCTATATTGAGTGACTTTGATTTTTTTATTATTTTGTCATCGACATCTGTAAAATTCTGAACAAATTTAACTTTAAGTTGTTTCGATAAAAGGTATCTATGTAAAACGTCAAAAACAATAATGGTTCGAGCATGACCAATATGAGATTCATCATAAACGGTTATTCCACATAAATAAATTTTAATCTGATTATCGTTTATTTGTAATTCATCAACTTTTTTTGATAAGGTATTATAAAGTTTCAAAATCAATCTTTTTTATTTAATAGGACTATAAATAGGTAATAAAAGAGAAGTTAAAACACTAAATATCAATAAAAATATCATTTCCTCGTATATCTAGATTATAGGTCTCCAATTTAACATCTTTAAGATAGTCAAGTAATTCTCCTGTTCGGATATTATAGTGCCAGAAATGAAGAGGACATTCTACTACTTCACCATCAATTTTTCCTGGGGCAAGTGAACCATCTTGATGCCTACACAATGCTTCCAAAGCATAGTATTTGCCATTTGCATGAAAAACAGCTACACGATTTCCATTTACATTTACTTCTTTTCCCTTGTTGTTAGGAATTTCACTTGTTTTTGCAATTTTTATCCAAGCCATGAAACTTAAAAAATTATTCTAGCATCGGTTATAATTTTCTTACCACGATTTCGTAGTTAAATTAAACCTAAAACCTATGAATAAACAACATTATCAACCCAGAGGGTTATATCCAAACAGCTCAATATCTCATATTTTATATCTACATCATTTTCAATATTATTATATCTAATGAAAACCCACATTTCAATACAAAAAAAATCTTTGAAAATAAAATATTCTAATTCTCAACATTTGCTCGAAACTGGCAAATTATCTTATGAATGGGCCCTAAGAATGATGAAAATTATTTCAAAAATAACGGAAAAATATCGAAGGAGTAAGCCTTTAGCCAATTTTAAATTAGGATTTTGTTTGCATATCACCAAAGAAACGTCTGTGCTTATAATGGCAGCAAAAGCACTTGGAGCCCAAATATCCATCTGTTCAGCAAATCCTCTTTCCGTTCAACCCGATATAATGGAATTTTTGAAATATAATGAGATCGAGGTATTTGCAAAAAGAGATCCAAATAGAATTGAATTTTTTGAAAATATGATCAAAGTAGCCAATAGTAATGTTCAAATAATTACTGATGATGGTGGGGAATTGCACAGTATTGTGCATAAAAGAAAAATAAAAAATATCCTCGGCGGGACAGAACAAACTACTTCTGGAATATTTAGAATTTTATCACTTAAAGATAAAACTGGGCTAAACTATCCCATAATTGGTGTAAATAATGCTAAATCTAAACATTTTTTTGATAATCGTTATGGTACAGGACAAAGTACAGTCTATGGATTAATGAAAATTTTAGGAATTTTGATAGCAGGTAAACATTTTGTAGTCTGTGGTTATGGTTGGGTCGGTAAAGGCGTATCGTCATGTCTTCGAGGTTTGGGAGCAAGGGTTACCGTAACGGAAGTGAATCCCTTAAAAGCATTAGAAGCCTATATGGATGGATTTGATGTACAAAGACTTAGAGAAACCTTTCCGAATTGTGATTGTTTCATTACCTGTACGGGACAAAGAAATGTAATAACAAGATACGATTTTCAGAATCTAAAAAATGGTGTATTTCTTGCTAATGCTGGGCATTTTGATGTCGAAATAGATGTTGATTATTTATATGGGCAAAATGAAAGGCCAATAGAGCTGAGACCTTTCGTAGAATCATTTAATATTAAAGGAAAAACAATTAATCTAATTGCGAAAGGACGGGTTATTAATTTAGTAGGAGTTGAAGGAAACTCATCCGAAGTAATGGATTTATCTTTTTCAAATCAATTATTATCTTTATTGTACATTACAAAGAACTATAACAAATTAGAAAAAGATCTTCATCAAGTGCCGAGCAAAATAGATCAAGAAGTTGCACAGATGGCTCTATCCTCATTTGGAATAAAAATTGATAAACTTACTAGAGAACAGATTGAATATCATAAATAAGTTTATGCTAATTTTTAAAAATAATGATGTGTATTAGAAAAATGGTTATATTAGAATTAAGTAGTTTTTCAATATTGAAAACAAAGATTTTGTATTGTCTTCAAATGAACACAGCAGAAATATTCAAAGGCATACAATAATATAAGATTTTATTAGAAAATTGCTATTCCTTTTTTGACAAAAGTTTCATCCATTAATTGTAAAGTATGTAATAAAACTTTTAGACCAACGATTATATTTAAAAGATGTTAGTGTTACCCATGTTTCTTGCTTGTGATTAGGAAATTTACCAATTTGAACAAAATACACTAAACCCCCATATCATTTTATTACCCCACATAAAAAGGACTCTCATATAATGCTCTCCAAGACTAGCAATAATAATACTAATAATAATTTTTATGACAATAATAAATTTTCTTCTTTTATTAGTGATAGTAAAGAAGGAATTGAAAAAAATAAACCTATAGTAATAACTACTGCTCTTCCTTATGCTAATGGTGAAATCCATATTGGACATATATCCTCAACCTATCTTCCAGCTGATATCTTTACCAGATTTTTGAGAATATCAAATGAAGAGGTCTTTCATGTTGGTGCATCTGATGATTTTGGTACTCCCATTTTAATTAGAGCAGAAAAAGAAAATAAAACTCCAAAGGAATTTGTTGATTACTGGAACAAACGTGATTTAGAAGACTTTAATGCAATTGGGATTTTCTTTGATAAATTTTATAAAACAAGTTCTATCGAAAATCAAAAATTTGTGCAAGATGTATTCAATAAATTAAGGATTAATGGTCATATATATGAAAAAGAAGTTATTCAATTTTATTGTGACTTTGATAAAAAATTTTTACCAGATAGATATGTTATAGGAATTTGTCCTTATTGTAAATCAAAAGATCAATATTCAGATCTTTGCGAAAAATGTGGAAGAGTTCCTGAAGAAATACTCGAACCAAAATGTGGGATTTGTGGACAACCCCCTATAAAGAAAAGAAGTAAGCATTATTTTTTCAAATTATCCAACTTTTCTTTTGAGCTAAAACAATGGTTAACTCATAATAAGAACCTTCAAGTAGACATAAAAAACTATGTTTTACACTGGATTAATGAAGGATTAGAGGACTGGGATATTACTAGAGATCTAGATTGGGGAATAAATATTCCATTAGATGATGCTAAGGGAAAAGTATTCTATGGTTGGTTTGATAACCATCTTTGCTATATATCCACATTCAATGCTTTAATGAACGAAAAATTTGGAAGAAATGGAAAAGACATATGGAATAATTCTTCTATTTATCATTTTATTGGAAAAGATATAATATATCATCATTTCCTTTTTCTTCCTGCCATTAGAATGGGAATTGATAAAGAATATAAACTTCCTGATTATATACCTGTTCGAGGACATTTAATGCTTCATAATAAAAAAATATCAAAAAGCCGAAATTGGTATATTGGTCTAAAAGATTTTATATCTATCTTTTACCCAGATTTCTTGAGATTTTATATTGCTCTAATAAGTCCTTCTACTCAAGATGATGTAAATTTTGATTGGGATATTTTTTATAGTAATATTAATAATGACCTTATCGATAATATCGGAAATTTTGTTAACAGAACCTTATCTTTTACCAAAAAAAATTTTGATGGAATAGTCCCAGAACCTAGTGGTTATCATGAGGACGATAAAAATGCAATAGATGCCATAATGAATATAGCCAAACAAACTGGAGAATTTTTAAAGAAAGCAGAAACTGATAAAGCATTAAAAACTATTTTGAAATTTTCTAATTTTTTTAATCAATATTTTCAAAAAAAAGAGCCATGGGCGAATAAGAATTCATCTGCAGCTACTACATTATATATTTCAATTAATGCAGTCAGAGCACTATCAATACTTTTGTACCCTTTTATCCCGAATTCTGCGTCTAAGATTTGGTCACAATTAAATAATAATCAAAAACTAGAGGAAGAATCGTGGGAAAGTTTATCACTATTAAAAATTCTCCCAACTCATAGAATAGGTAAAGTCTCACCCATTTTTAAAAAGATTGAGAGAAAAGAGATAGAAAAAGAGAAATTAAAGTTAGGATCTATTTCTGGATCAAATGATAAAAAAAATGGCTAAATATAAACGTGGATTCGTTATTGGGCGATTTCAACCTTTTCATAATGGCCATTTAGAACTTATTCATCAGATTATGAATGAATGTGATGAGTTGATAGTGGCTATAGGAAGCGCACAATTTAATTACTTAGCAAAAGATCCATTTACTGCAGGTGAAAGGATAGAAATGATTCATGCTTCACTTTCAGATCAAACTTTTGATCTGGGTAAATTTTTTATCATTCCTTTACCAAATTTTGAGAATAATGCATGTTGGTTTGAATATGTCAAATCCATGGTTCCGAAATTTGATATTATATATTCAGGAAATGAATATGTTCGTTATTTATCTTCTAAAGCAATCATCGTCAAAGAGCCTCTCTTTATAAACAAATTTCGATTTAATGGAGAAAATATTCGTAACTTAATATGTAACAATGAGAAATGGGAGAATTTGGTTCCAAATCCAGTTAAAGATATAATAATGAATATAAATGGAGTTGAACGAATGAAGGTCTTAGCAAAATCAGACACTCATCCGCAAGAATGGTAAGAATCTATTCAAAAAAAAGAGAGTGTCCTATTTGTAACAGATGTGGTTCTACAAAGTTCAAAGTTATTGAGAAAAACATATGTACCAAATTAATTAAAATTCAATGTTTGAAATGCTTTAAAATATTATTAAGAGATTGCTAAATTACAATTATCATTATATCTAATAGAAAAATATTATTTTTAAAGAATCAATTAACTGTATTTCATAGATGCATGTTTAAATTCATGATTTGACTCTCCCTACTTATCTTCATTTTATATGGTATTATCAATTTGCTATATTTAATACTCTCACTAATCAAATTAATAAAGCAAATGAGATTTACACACTATAGGAATATCTCAAATGTATTTATAATTTCTTTTAAAATTTTCTAAAGAAAATAATATATTTAATTATTAGGAAAACAATGACCTGCTTTATCTATTGCATTAACATCATGTATATTTTTTCCTGTGATCCCTAAAATAGCTAGCGCGAGTCATAATAATTACTCTAGTTCTTTATATCGACAGATATCTCCCGTTCTTTTCTGTCTGATGTCTAAAGAGATTATATTAACAGACTTAAATTACCAGCAGTTATTATTTATAAAACCTCATTTTATATCATTTTATGGTTAAAAAGTGGGGCGATAATGAAGTAACGCTCGATTCTATAAAGAATCAAACAATTGCAGTTATTGGTTATGGAATACAGGGAAAAGCTCAAGCTAGTAACCTTAAAGATTCTGGACTGAATGTTGTTATAGGATTACGTAAAGCAGGAAATTCATGGAAAATTGCAGAAAAGGATGGACAAAATGTTATGGAAGTAAGAGAGGCTGTAAGAATTGCAGATATAATTCATATTTTAATTCCTGATATGGAGCAAGCAGCTGCATATAAAAATGAAATCAGCCCGTATGTGACTGAAAATAAAGCACTGTGTTTTTCACATGGAGCCTCCATTCACTGGAAATGGATAGAACCTCCTACAAATATTGACGTTATTATGGTTGCTCCAAAAGGTCCAGGACAAAGAGTAAGAGAACTATATCAAGAAGGATTTGGTACACCATCTCTAATTGCAGTTTATAGAGATTATACTGGTACAGCTTTAAATCGAGTGCTTGCTTTGGCAAAAGGCATAGGAAGTACTAGACCAGGTGTAATAGAGACAAATTTTAAGGAGGAAGTTGAGACAGATTGGTTTGGTGAACAGGTTGACCTCTGTGGAGGAGCTCATTCTCTTATAATGAAAGCATTTGAAACGCTTGTAGAAGCTGGCTATCAACCAGAAGTTGCCTATTTCGAATGTCTACATGAAATGAAATTAATTGTAGATCTGATTCAAAAATATGGAATTACAGGAATGTACAATCGAGTTAGTGAAACCGCGAGGTTTGGAGGATTAACAAGAGGCCCAAGAGTCTTAGATGACTCAACAAAATTACGGATGAAAGAAGTTTTATCCGAAATACAATCGGGACAATTCGCAAATGAATGGTTAACTAGTTATAAAAATCACGGTAAAAATGCATTCAAAGAATATATGCAAAATATTGAAGATCATCAAATAGAAAAAGTGGGCAAAGAAATGCGAAATATGATGTGGTCGGGAAGTAATAGTTAAACTTTGATTGTTTTTCCATAATTACCTTATCCCATTCGTATCCTTTGTACAAGTAATGATTTGTATTAATTTATAAGTAAATAATTATAAATAATACTTGCTAAGGAGAACAAATAATGGTTGAAATTAGTGCGATTATTGGAATTGTTTTTACAATTATAATTATAGGCTATATTGCCTATCAAATATACAAACGTCGATATGGGCCAGGTCAGAAAAGCCCATTTAGTGGTTTTGGAAGACAATACTCTCGTGGAGGAGTCACTCCCGAAGGAGAACCGTTAGAATCATATTCATCTTCAGGATATAACAAATCGTTGTTTAGAGTGATAATCCCAGCTGTCATTGGATTGATTATTGTAATTGTATTAATAACAGCAAGTGTCAAGACAATTGAAGCAGGCCATAGAGGTGTATTATTACACTTTGGTGCAGTTGATACTGCTGTAAGTCTTGAAGAGGGTCTTCATTTTGTAGTTCCATTTCGAGATCAAGTAATACCAATAGAGGTTAGAACCCAAAAAGTTGTTGTTAGTTCTACATCTGCTTCAAAAGATCTTCAAGAAGTTAGTACAGAAGTTGCCCTCAATTTTCACATACGCCCGGAAGCAGCTCAATTATTGTATAGACAATTGGGCTTTGACTTTGATAATAGGGTTATACTACCTGCAATACAAGAATCTGTAAAACAGGTTACCGCACGATTTAATGCAGAAGAATTGATTACCAAAAGAGAGACAGTTAAGAATCAGATCGAACAACAAATACAAGCTAGATTAGCTAATTACAATATTGTATTAGAAACCTTATCAATTACAGAGTTCCGTTTTTCCACTCAGTTTACAAAAGCTATAGAAGCTAAAGTGGAAGCTCAACAAAGGGCTTTGCAGGCACAAAATGAACTGCTCAGAATCAAAATCGAAGCTAATCAAACTGAGGCTAAGGCAATAGGTGAGCAAAGAGCAGCAATTGCTCAGGCTAGTGGGCTTAAAGAAGCAAATGTATTAAAGGCGGAAGGTGAATCAGCTGCAATAAAAATTATTGATCAACAATTGAAAAGTAGCCCATCCTATCTAGATTGGCTTAAGACACAAAGATGGGACGGTAAATTGCCCTTGGTAACAGGTGGTGGTGGTGGTGCTGGAGGACAGGGCCTAACACCTTTTATTGAAATACCAACCTCAAGAAGTGAACAAAATTCCACTCGTTGATGGCTGAAATAAATATCAGGAGAAAGTAATAAGAAATAAGTTATCATTTCTTAAGTTACTAGTCTTAAAGAAAGTTTTAGGCAGATCAAAATTCAGCAATTATTTCTCCAATCTCCGTGTAGTAAATATTTATAACTTTTTTATCAATCTAATCTTAGAATTCTTTCTTTTTCTTGATATTGGAATTTATGTGGTTAATAATTAAAGGAAGAGGTGTTCCTGGACCAAAGTTTCCTGTAATTCCTTCCTTTTCTAATATCTTCTTATCCTTTGCAGGGATTACCCCTCCCCCAATAATCAACATGTCATCAATTCCTTGATCTT
>JBIOXM010000139.1:0-2167 GCA_044869655.1 Nitrososphaeraceae archaeon
TTTATTACTCTCTTTTCACATTCAGAACCTTCTGGTGGTCTCAAATCCTCACTAGCAACACAGGCATGATATCGATCTCCTATTTGTATTAAGCCAACATCTGTTTTTCTATCAAAGGTAAATGTTCTGCTTATTGTATTATCCTTACTTTTATCAAGTTCTGCTTGTACATCTTCTATAACTTCAGACTGTATTTGACCTTTTATCATAGCAGCAATTACTAGTTTTTTTGTATCTTTTTTATCAGCCAAAGGAGCAAGTATTTTTATTTTAACTGTATCACTATTTGAGCTATTTGCATTATTCAGAGTGGCTTGATATACTGCTTGGCTTTTTGCATATACTTGTGAATCAGGTTTAAATAGTTCAATCTCTGTTGGCTTTTTTATATTTAGTATATCTCCTTCATTACAATCAAATTTCGTCAAGGAATTGAATTCTTTTAAGATATTACCAACTTGATATGCACATACAAAAAATTCATCAGGTACATGAGCATCCACTATGCCATTATCTATCTCTGTTTTTAATTCAACATCAAGTTTTTTCTTGCTTTTGTCTATTGAAGAAAGAGGAATATCTTGCTTAAAGTCTTCACCATTTATAAACGCTGTAAGACGTATGAATTCAGTGTTTTTCATATCCATATTATTCAGATTTATACGTGCTTTAACTACTAGTTGATCTTTATCTTTTTCCTTATTATCATCCGTATTTTTTTTAGCAAAGACCATTTCAACAGGATTAGAAGCTAACAAAATACCACTAGCAAAAACTATAACAATGATAAAAACGATATACTGAATTGGGATTTTAGATATCATTAAATAATTAAATAAAGAAACTGTTTTTGATATATTTATTGTTTCAGTATAAATTTTTCTATATAAAAATTACAGTAAATTAATTATTAAATAATACTGATTGAATTATATTCACTTGATTTTTGATTTATTTTAATTTTTGTATATAATATTTTTTATGTTTTATATTATCAATAAAATATCAAAAAAGTGTCTAATTCAAAATGAATAATTCGTACATTTCTATATAGAAAAGATTAGGCATTTAGTTTATCTTTTTCTTTTTATCTAATTAAATAATGGAAATGTTTGTGTAGACTTGAGTTATGCTGATTTAATTAATGTGCCTAGATTAGGATTCATAACATTATTTTTTTATTTTTATGATTTTTATCTGATTAATTAACCAATAAATTTTAATTACAAAATGATAATTCTTGCTTTGACTGGGAAAAGTAAAATAATTATTCTATTATAAATTTGGATACTTTAATTTGAAATGATAACATTACTATCATCATACAATTTAGCTGGAGGAACTATTTCTCTTATTTCCAAGTCATAAATATCAAATTTGAAATCATTTGCCTTGATTATAACAATTGGAGAACCCCATGTAATTGCTTGACCGTCTGTCTCAGCACCACATAACTTCATGTTATCTCCCCAATATCCTGTATCTATGGCTTGATGTATTTTCTTATAGGGTCCTTTACCACCATTTTCTGTATCAACCCAAGTTTCTAATTTTACTGCGGTATCATTAATATTATATGATATTGCTTTGAAACCTATGATTTTATTATATATGTCTCCAACTGTTTTCATTTCATCATTGTAGCGTTCCCATTCATAATCAATATGAAATTGTTCTTTTTTCATTCTTACTTGCCCTTCATTGGAAAGGTTGTTATGGTAACTTGACCCTCCACAAAAAAATTTGGGTCCCTTCTTATACTCATTATCAAGTTGACTATGAGATATGGATCTAGTTACTATTGAAATAGAATGTGAATCTCCTTTAGAACGTGCTGAATCAAGCAGTTTAAAAATCAAAGTGACTTCTATATTTTTCCAATCCGTTGGTTTATACCAATATCCAATCTTTTTTAGTTCAGAATAATCCCAGCTTTGAATTTTACCTTTAGACATGTTATTTAATTGGTCCACTTTATCAGGCAATATTCCTGCATCTTTTGTATGAATATCAATTCTAGGTCGTCCATAGTCTATTCTCCAACTTCCATCATCATTCTGTTTTGTAAAGACGTTTGATTTATCTGTTTTATCTACTTGAACTTTATCGTTTGGATTATTAACGTTAAATCTGTATGTCTGTCCGTTTGCTATAGTTTCATAAACCT
>JBIOXM010000140.1:0-2199 GCA_044869655.1 Nitrososphaeraceae archaeon
GAGTATTTCGTACTGCTTCTACATACTCATTTCCAGGGTCATAGTTAACAAGATTTGTTTTAATGTTATGAACTAATTCAGGAACAGCTTTTACGAGTTGAAAGTATTCTTTGGAATAACTACGTAAATGATTCAACGTTAATTTTCCTTCTCTCCACAGGATATAAAATGGATGATTTAATAAACTTCTTTTACCTATTTCATCGTCAATTATTTTGATTAACGATTCTAAATTACTCGACTCCACTCTATTGCATATCATACATATTAAAGTATAGGAAGATTAGAAAAACCTTTTGTATTCTTTATATTATTATGAGTTTTTAATTAAGAAAAGATTTTATAGAAATTAAAATTACAAGTCATCGTGCTCCGGTGGTGTAGAAGCTTTATTATGGCTGCACAATCCGGTCAAGCATTGTGGCCTTTCGAGTCGCAGATCCCGGGTTCAAATCCCGGCCGGAGCAATTAAAATTTTTGTTCAAATAAGTACCTTCTCGATGATTAGTCATATAGCCTATAGTAGCATTAATATTCTGATTATTTTTAAATAAATTGAAGATTAAATATTTGGATGGCGATAGTCTAAAAGGTAAAAATACAAATCAAGAATCTAGTAGCTCCTTAATGGAACAATTTGGAGACTTTTTGTTAAGAATAAATGCTACTTTGGAAAGAGAATTGAATCTTTATTCTTGGTCTGAATTTTATACTTCTCTTAAATATGCTTGCGAAGGAGGAAAACGAATTCGACCTCTTATATTGCTTTTATCTTCTGAAATAATTAAATCAAAAAATATCGATAATGCTCATTTACCTCTTTCCCAAAGTTTTTCTACAATAGATGATCAAAGATTTCTGGCAGCTTCTGCAATCGAACTTTTGCATACAGAATCAGTCATACATGATGATATTATTGATGAAGAAAATGTGAGAAGAGGAAAACCCTCTTTTCATATAAAATATGGGTATAATAACAGTATTCTCACAGCAGACTTTGTACTTGGTATTATTTTAAATATTACCTCAAAATTAAATAACCCTCGTATTTCCGCAGAGATCGCTAATGCGGCTATTAGGATGAGCGAAGGGGAAATAATGGAGATTAGATTGAACAAAGACCATACCATTACAGAGGATGATTATATAAAAGTATTAGAACATAAAACAGCTTCTCTCTTTGAATCTTCTACTCGAATTGGTGCCATTTTAGCTGATGCAAATGAAGAAGATACTAGAGCAATAGGAAATTTTGGTCATTTGATGGGAATAGCTTACCAAATTCATGATGATCTTGATGATTGGAATAATGAGGATCGATTATTTAACTTACTTATGAAACAGAATAATCATTCTCAACTTCTTGTAAGTAAAATGGAAAAGTTGTACAAATCTTATTCCCTCAAAGCTAAAAATGAACTTAACTTGGTTATAAGCAATCTTTCGAATAGTTATGCCACTCGGTTAAAACATCAATTAGAAGAACTCACAAATCTTAATATGTTACAGTTAAGATAATTTTACCTCCTTCTTTTTAGATTATGTCCCTGATATGAAATTATTCTTAATCTCTAATCATATGCTAAAGATTAACTAAGAAACAAAAAGGCCTTTCGAATTAATTAACTTTTGTATATTGGAAAAGGTATGTACTTTCTTAGGAGTTCTTTTTAAAGATTTTCTTACAATTCTTGGAGTTTCTGTATACTTGAAAATGACTAGACCAAAGAATTAATTCAAAGAAATTCTTCAGATAAAATCTACAACTATATCTTTATACTTATCGTACAAAAAGTTGGTTTAAAATGATTTCAAGAATGTTTTTTATATAACTCTAATAAATAGTAACTATGGTATCCGGAAGGTATTTCAACCGTGGTGTGAAAACTATAGATAATCCAGACATTGGGTACGTTGTTAGAGAAACTCCTGATAAAATAATAGTTTTTGGTGGAAAAGGGAATAGATATGATATTCCATTATCTGAGATTCAACAAGTAGGCGCAAATGTTCTTATTGGTCTTCCATTTTCAGAATTAGAAAGAAAATATAGAATTAACCGCAATGATCCGCTTCCAACTAGCAGGCGAGATCCGTGGAAAGACGATAAACACCAGGTTGATTTAGCATACTATGAAGGAAAGTACCCCAAATCTCTCTTTAACAAAGGAGTTCGGGCAGAAAATGAAGATGATTTAG
>JBIOXM010000141.1:0-2808 GCA_044869655.1 Nitrososphaeraceae archaeon
CTATGCAATGTGGATTAGAAATTGAAAAGATATTTAAAAAAGTAGGATTACCAAACGGAGTTTTCCAAACTGTAATTGGCAATTCAACAGTTGCTGAATATCTAATTGATTCAAAGAAAGTAGATGCGGTAACATTTACGGGTAGCGTACCAGTAGGTTCTAATGTCGCAAAAAAATCTACATCTCTTTTGAAAAAATGTGTACTTGAATTAGGAGGAAGTGATCCATTTATAGTGTGCACAGACGCAGATATTGATAAAGCTTCATTAGGAGCAGTAAAGGGTCGATTTATAAATTGTGGTCAAAGTTGTATAGCAAGTAAAAGATTCTTTGTAGTAAAAGAAGTAGCCAATGAATTTATGGAAAAATTCGTGGAAAAGACTGAAAAGCTTAGAATTGGAGATCCTCTAGAGGAAACGACTGATATTGGGCCACTAGTAAGCTTCGAAAGTCTTGAATTTATAGATAAAGTAGTTCAAGATTCTATTAAAGAAGGCGCAGAACTTTTGATAGGAGGACAAAGAGTGGATAGAAAAGGATATTTTTATAAACCTACAATATTAAAGGATGTTAAACCTGGAATGAGAGTTGTTGACGAGGAGACTTTTGGACCTGTAGCGCCCATAACAATTGTTGAAGACGAACGAGAGGCAATTAAATTTGCAAATAATTCTGAATTTGGTCTTGGTGCTAGTATATGGACACAAGATCTTGATAAGGCTGAAAGATTATCTAGATTAGTACAGTCTGGAATTGTGACAGTTAATAATGTTGTTATGTCAGATCCAAGAGTTCCTTTTGGTGGTATCAAAAATAGTGGTTTTGGTAGAGAATTGTCGAAATATGGAATACTTGAGTTTGTTAATATTAAATCAGTAAGATTTTATGACCAATTAATGAGAAATCATCATGTAGAATAAAATTAGAAATAATGTAATTACCAATACATAAATAATAAAACAAAACAATAATTTATATAAAACCCAAATTAGGGATTACCAACATACCTATAAAGGTCGTGAATGTTATAATTATTATTAATTAAATAACTCTTTGGGAATATATTTATAAACCTTCCATTTTTAATATGTTGTACTTTTTTAATTGCAAGCTTTACTACTCTGTATTTTTAATATAAAAATACTACATTATTAGACAAGTTTAAGAAGGAAAGAGTTTTTGAGTGACATTGAATTTCTTCAATTTGTTTGAATGTTATCTGCTGTGGTAAATACAAATCTAAGTAATATCTGAAAAAAGAAAATAAAATAAAAATCATAAGTATCTAGCTTTTTTTACAAAACTAAAATCCTTGTTATGAATTAATAGTTTTTAACTGAATTAGT
Source organism: Nitrososphaeraceae archaeon (assembly GCA_044869655.1). Classification (GTDB taxonomy): domain Archaea; phylum Thermoproteota; class Nitrososphaeria; order Nitrososphaerales; family Nitrososphaeraceae; genus TH1177. The sequence goes on from JBIOXM010000141.1 coordinate 1,347, forward strand.
GATTAATTAAACTTATACTATTTTGTTATTTATCAATGCAATGTCTAAATCATTATTTAGAAATGTTAAAACCGGAATTATATCTTATGAAAATTTTTATTCTATGATTTGTATAAATCAATATGAATATAAATAAGCCTACAACAAATACAAATGCTAAAAATGAATCTAATGAAGATAACTACAATGTAGTCGAGGATTCTAATGCTATAGAATTTATCCAAATAAGGTATACAGATGTCATCGGTAAATTTTTAGCTAAATATTTCCAAACTGATAAAACTCATATTTATGAACTTTTTAGAACAGGTATTGGTCTTGATGGGTCTTCGGTAAAAGGTTTTTCTACAATAGATGAATCTGATATGCTATTACTTCCCGATCGAACCACTGAAAGAAAGATCGACTTGTCAACTAATAAAATAACAACAGTTATAGCTGACGTATATCGAGGATTTAACCAAGGAAGATCATCTAGAGATCCTCGATATGTTTCACAAATGATGGAAGACTATTTAGCTATGAATCAACTTACATGCCAAGTCGGGGCAGAAGTTGAATGTTTTATATTTGATGAGATTATTTTTTCTGATCATGTAGCCACATTATCTATGATGGGAGGTAGTGAACGTCATAATCCAAGAGAAAATAATCTCCAAAGTGCATATGCAAATCCGGATCCAACGAATGTTTCTATTTTATCATATGAACAAGTAGGAACTGGAAAATATCCTATACGCCCAAAATCAGGTTATGATACAACACCTTTTCAGGATTCATTAATAGATTTTAGGTTTGAAATAGCTAGAATATTAAAAAAATATTACTCTATAGAGGTAACTAATCTCAATCATGAAGTAGCAAGTAGTGGTCAAATTGAAATAAATTTTATGCATGATAATCTTACAAAAACTGCTGATAACGTACAATTATACAAAGATGTTGTAAGAAATGTAGCAAAAAAATACAATAAGATTGCAAACTTTATGCCCAAACCTATATTCGATGAAAATGATCCGACGAAAGGCGATAATGGGTCGGGAATGCATGTTAGTGTAAGCTTTTGGAAAAAATCGACTTCTGCTACAAACAATTCAAATATTTTTTATGATCGGGATGATTCTTATTCAGAATTAAGTCAGGTGGGTAGATATTTTATCGGAGGCTTGCTTGACCATGCTCCATCTCTTTCCTCACTTGTTACACCCACAGTTAATTCCTATCATAGAATTATCCCCGGATTCGAAGCGCCGGTTTATATTGCGTGGGCTAGAGGTAATAGATCAGCAGTAGTGCGAATACCCGTAAATGCCAAAGGTAATGATTCATCAAAACGAATCGAATTTCGAGCTCCTGATCCTTCAGCGAATTCGTATCTTGCATTTTCAGCCATAGTTGCTGCTGGATTGGATGGAATCAAGAACAAAACTGATCCCGGCAATCCAATTAATGAAAATATATA